>DAOVHJ010000177.1 GCA_030671945.1 Candidatus Heimdallarchaeota archaeon | reverse complement strand
TCTTCACTCACGATGTATTTGTATGTAAACTCGTTTCCCCCGCATTCTGGGCATTTTGGTTCTGCAATTTTCATTTCGTCACCTACTGTTTTTCTTACTATACTTTCTCTTATCTTTCATTTTATTTTTCCTATCTCTACATTGAGATAATATTTTAAAAGGGTTAAGTTTAGAATTCCTACATTGATTTGCCTTACTAATGGTTCAAAGAGGGACATTAATTGAAGTGTTGTTACGATCCAGAAATTGAAGCTGATGGAGCCTGTGTGAATTGCCGAGCTCCCTTATGCAAAACTTGTCATACAGAAGCTGATTTTGCTGACGGTCTTTGTATTGCTTGTAGTCGTCAAAAGAAATCCTTTCGATTTTATAGTTATTTCAGAATAGGTATGTGTAGTCTTGGTATGGTTTGGCTAGCGCTTGCCTTTTTAGTTGTATTCCCTGGAGACTTGCAAAGCGGTTTCACTTATGGTCTTTTAGGTTTATTAGGAGCATTTGCTCTCAACACTGTTGGCGCTCAAATAATTCAACGTAGTTCTTTGTGGGGTCTCAAACCAGAAACCAGAGTCTTTGTGAGTCTTCATCGTTATTCAGTTACAGGAAATAAAATGTATTTCAATCAAGCTTTACGAGTCATGAAAAAAATCGAAGATATCTCTCAATATAAAGATGCATTGTTTGATCAAATAGTTTCTATTCTCATTAACTTGCCTTATGATTTACCCGCTGACTGGGTTGATTATCTTTGCGAAAATTTCAACATGACTGAAAAGGAACTTCTCGATGGTATCATGGAATTCGGAATCGATGTTTTTGAGGATAATATTTTCAATCATCATGTCTATCAAGCAATTGAACCTTACATTGAAATTCTTAAACGAACTGATAACGAGAAATTGTATCATGAATTGATTGATAAGATACTTATTCGTTTAAATACCATTGATTTCAAAGCAGTTAATCGTCCTCCTGTTTACTCTGTTCCAGGAATGCAACAACAGCAACAACAACAACAACCCCAACAAGAAAATCCTCAGGTTATTCGCGACCGTGCATTTTTAACAGAACTAAAAATGATTGATGCTGAATTAGAAGATTTCTTGACAAGAACAAAACGTAAAAGTGATTGGAAAGCAATATCAGATATCATTGATAATTATCAGTTACCAAAAGTTCCCAAAAGCACTTTTGAAGCAGCTAAAGCAATGGCTGCTCAAACCCAAAAGCAACTCAAAGGACCTGATGGTGTTGCAGGAACTAAGGATGATTTAGGTGATCCGAGTAAAGTGAAAATTTGTGCAGAATGCGGTATTTCTTTCTCAGAAGAGCAATTATCAACTTATGTTTTCAGAGATATTTCAGTTAATGTTTGTTCTGAGTGTTTGTCTACTTTAGAGAGGGAAGGTCATCGAGAACCACGATTATTAGCTAGTATTCGTAAACCTAAGGAATACAAGAAAATAGTAGATGAATCCGAAGAAGATTAAGAATAATTCTTACTATTCTTCTTTTCATTTTTCCTTTCCTATTTCTTCTTTTCCTTAATTCAATGTTCAAAATTTTTAGATTGTTTGATTTTGGTATTGAAAATCAGAAAAAAGCTACGAATTTCGAAAATTACAATGCATACAAAATCAAAGAATCTTTTTTAACTGGATTGATAATAAGAGTGTATCAGAAATATTTTTACATTAAAACCTAACATCTTATTGTTTAGCTACTAAATTAATACTGAGTGGAAGATTATGAAACATGGAAAAATCCTCTCGATTTGTCTATTATCACTATTTATTTTCTCAGCTTCAATGCCATTTGTTTTAGCAAATGCAGAATTATCTAATGGCGCTGTAACAGAAACAACCGTTTACAAGAAAACGACTTTCGATTTGAATGGTGATAAAATCGATGACAAACTTCTGAGGGACATTAAAAGGAGTGGCAGCTTGTATTTAGATGCTGTTTTACTCTATGATCAAATGATTTCTTTAAGTGACCGAGCTCGTTTAGATCAACTAGGAGTCACACATTCTGAAGAAACTTGGGATCTAGGAAGGAGAGTAGTAATCTCAGCAAATAAAGACAGACTTGATTTGATTGCTAATCTACCTGGAGTATCTTTAGTTACCACAACTGAAACACGATATATTGTGGTTGCTATAGAGGGTGAAGACTTTTCCGACTTATCTGCTTTGGAGCAATATGAAGAAGCGGAAATTTTCTGGGGTGTTGGTTGTGCATTAGTTCGTCATTATTCTGGAATTGAAAATGATATTGCTAGATTAGGAACTTATACAGCAATAGCTGACACAACTGATCTCAAATTATATCCTGACGTAGTGGACGAATCAGACATAGCATTGGTCTCAGATTCAACAATTTCTGCAAATGCTATTAATGCTACATCTATGTGGAGTTCGGGTTACGATGGTGCAGGAATAAAAGTTGGTGTTATTGATACTGGCGTTAATGATGTTCATCCTGGTTTTGAAGGAAGAATTATTGATGCTGAAAGCTTTGTATCAATAGCTTATGGTTATGATTATGATGATCCTACAACAACAGATCCAAATGGTCACGGTACACATACTTCTGGAATTGTTGGTGCCGGAGATGCTGCAGGAACACGTGTTGGTATTGCCAAAGAGTGTAGCATTTATCACGCGAAAATAGGTTCACCAGCTCCATTACCTTCAATCATAGCTGGGTTAAATTGGTTAGCGAATACCAAACTAGTTGAAGTAATAAACTTAAGCTTTGGTGGTGGTGATGGTGTAGGTTGGGATCCTCTTGAAATCGCTTTTGGAAACGCAGTCAGAAATAAAAAAGTGACTTGTGCCATTTCAGCTGGAAATGAAGGTGATCAAGGTTGGTATACAGTAGGTTCTCCTGCTCATGATGCAACAATTCTTGTTGGTGGTGTTGATGCAACTAGTGGTCCTCCAAGCATGATGTACTATAGTTCTCGTGGACTCACTGCTGATAATCATATGAAACCTGATGTTTTAGCACCTGGTTATCAAATTTCATCTTTAGACAATATTGGTACAGGTTACGTTTCATTGAGTGGAACCTCAATGGCTTCACCTCATGTTGCTGGAGCAGCAGCATTACTTATCGATGCATGCAAAACAAATGGTTTTGCTATAAATCCTGGCTTAATAAAAGCAGCATTAATGAATACTGCAAATCCTGTTTTTGGTACTAATTTATTAATCCAAGCTAGAGGAGTAATCAATGTTGGAGCTGCATGGACATATATTAAAAACGCAGTTCTTCAAGATTCATATAAAATGGTTGGTGCTTGTAATCCAGTTCAACAACCATTACACTGGTGGTCAACCATGCATCAAGGAGAAGTAACTGAACAATACCTGACATGTGTTACTCCATACAAAACTAATGTAACATTAGAAGTAACTGGCGATGTTGCACCTTTTGTTACAATTGGTTCAATACCAGGTCGATGGACAAGTATTGTTAAAGTAACATATGATGTTCCAACCGATGCAGTAATTGGTCCATATACTGGTACCTTGACCCTCAAGTATAAGTCAGTTATTCTTGATACTGTAGACATTGTTCTTGATGTTGCAGCAAGCAATGGTCATAGCATGCTTCTGAACTACAAGACGACTGATTATAGCATAGATCATATGTATGGTCAATACATGTATTTCTCTGAGGATATACTAGATAATGGTTGGGTTATAAGCGAACAACTAGCTGATCTTGATTCTGGTTTAATTGACAATTATGATGCTGTCTGGTTACCAGATCCCTTTGAGTATGACTTTCCAAACGCCTATATCGATGACTATAGCGTAGTTAACACTTACAACGAATGGACAACAAGTGAAAAAACAGCTTTAACTAATTACGTTGCAACTGGTGGTACAGTTTTCCTTTGTTTCCTTGGACATTCTGAAACAGATATTGAAGGTTATGGAACAATACTAACTGGAACTAATGTTTATGCAATTAACGATTGGACTGACCAATATGGAATTCATGTCGCAGATACTAACTGGACAGGTGTTTCAACTATATTGGTTGGAGCTAAAGACTCCCATCCACTTACTGCTGGAGTAGAAAATATCGATCATTGGGGAACTACCGTTACCGTAACAGGTGATGCTGTCCAAGTAACTGAATTGACAGCTGGATCAGAACATGGTACAGTAGCTACCTACCAACACGATAGTGGTGGAAGAGTTATTGTCTTAACCACAAACTTCTGCTTGGATACTGCTGGATATAAAAACACTTACAATTTTGGTGGAACACAGAACGACCAATTTGGCCGAAACCTCGTTAGATGGGCAACAGCTCACTCTAGAATGGAAAGAAATAATATTTCAGTTTCAAATCAAAAAGTATCCTTACGCTATGACTATATATCTGGAGTTGAAACATTCGGTGGATACGTTGAAGATCCAGATGGAATCCAAGAACCTTTGGTTTGGGCAGAAATTTCTCCAGATTTGTGGGAAGCAAACTACACTATGACCATTGGTGGAATCTATGAATTCTATCCAGAGTGCGGTGAAACAGGAATAGATGATTTCGACTATTATATGACCGAATTCACAACACCTACCCCAACTGGTGGTATTGCACCAATAGTTGTTGCATTAATCACTGGGTTTGGTTTAGCTGGATATGTTCTCGTACAAAAATTCAGACGAAAATAGTTTCACTAAAACTCAGAAGCGAAGAATTTACTTGATTCTTCGCAAATATTTTCTTTTTGTATTTCCTCGATTTTCTATCATTTTTAATAAATTGCCACAAAAAAAAGCTTTTTACGTCAACCGTAGCACTTATTAAAGTTGTATAATAACTTTATTCGAACACAATTTAACAAATAAGAAGGAGAAAAAAACGATGTCATTTGAAACAGAAGCTGCACGGTTACAGAAAAATGGGGTTGTTGGAGCGCTAGCTTTAGTTGGAGCAGATGGAAAGATCTATTGGACAACACAGAACTGGCAAGTTGATGGGGTAACAATAATTGAAGCGTGGACTAAAAAAGCTCCCTGGATAATAGTTCAAGGAGTGAAATATTCTACTATTGATGCAACAAATAGTCGTTTGGTTTGTACCAATGTTCAGCAGCAAGGTCATATAGTAATCGCCAAAACTCCTTTCTGGCAAGGATTTATCATGGCTTGGTGTTCTCCAGCGAATCCTGTGCGAATGGTATACGTTGACATAGCTAAATTAGCTGGTACAGTTAAACCAGGATAATATTACTTGAAATGATTCTCACATAAGAATCTTAAAACCTCATTTCTCTTATTAAACAGAATTAGTCGTTAGGTTAATCCAAGAACATATTTTGAGCTGGAACATCATGAGTTTTAGTAAAAATAGTTCCTTTTTCTACAACTTGAATAGTTGAGAGATCAAAACCAGTCACATTCATTCTTGAGAGGAGTTTGCCATAATCAGCAAGTGACTGCACTTTTCTACCTACAATTAATGTTTTCAAAATGTTGTGTGAACATAATGAATCTTTGAGATCAACTCCTATCGTTCCCATAACTGAATGAGAAATATCAGACATTATCTCTTTTTCAACAGTTGCATTTGAAAATAGAACTACAATTTCTCGAGAGAGTTTTTCACTCACTAATATAACTGGGTGATCAGATAACGACAATCCAAGACATGTACCCACATGTCTCCCACTTGTGGTTCTAACTCTTAAACATTCTAAGGGAAAAATTTCCGAAGGACGGAATGTTCGGGAAGAATTTCTAAGAATAACTCTTTTTTTAGTTACTTTATC
>DAOVHJ010000307.1 GCA_030671945.1 Candidatus Heimdallarchaeota archaeon | reverse complement strand
TTAGCAATTGCACGTAAAATTGTTGAAAGTGATAAATACACTCGAGAAGGAAAATTCAAAGGTTGGGGCCCCCTATTACAGTTAGGGACAGATGTTTTCGGTAAAACTTTAGGGATAATTGGTTGCGGAAGAATTGGTTCCGCAGTAGCTCGAAGAGCAGCTATGGGATTTCAAATGAAAGTCTTGTATCATGACACAAAAAGATTCCCAGATTTGGAAGAGGAATTGGGAATGGAATTTTGTTCGTTTGAAAAACTATTGAGTACTTCTGATTTCATTTCGTTACATATACCCCTTACAGATGAAACAAGATATATGATCAGTCAAAAAGAATTATCCATGATGAAACCCTCAGCGTATCTAATCAATACATCTAGGGGTTTAGTAATTGATGAGAAAGCTCTTGTAAAAGCTCTTGAGGAAAAGCAAATTGCTGGAGCGGCTTTAGATGTCTATGAACATGAACCCAAACTTACTCCAGGATTGAATAAACTCGAGAATGTAGTTATAACTGCTCATATTGGAAGCGCTTCTATAGAAACTAGAACCAAAATGGGTTTGATAGCAGTAGAGAATCTTCTGGTTGGGTTGCAAGGAAAAATACCACCAAATTGCATTAATTCAGTCATCTATAAAAAAACTAAAGGGTAATTTTTAAATTTCAAGTGATATGTTGTTCAAATGATTGCGAAAATCTCCAACAATTAGTTCGAAGAAAAAGCTAATAAATCTTGAGAACTAATGATAAGCAATCGAATAAAAATATGTTAAAGATTAGGAGTATAGAAAAACATGGCTAAAGCATATGTACTAATAAACTCGGAAATCGGTGGAGAACAAGAGGTAGTTGACCAGCTAAACGCAATGAAGGAAGTAGTTGAGGTAAGTATTGTTTACGGAGTTTACGATGTAATCGTAAAACTTGAAGCAGATTCTATGGAAGTTCTAAAGGAATTAATCACCTCTAAAGTTCGACACTTGAACAAAGTGCGATCAACCATGACAATGATCGCAAGTCAAGAATAGGTTTAATTCAAAATCTCATTAAAAGCAAAAGGAATTCATCATTCCTTTTCTATTACTTGAGATGCTTTATCTCAACTGTATTATTTTTCTTTGTAAATTCAATTGATATAATCATATGTGAGAGAATGAACTAAGTAAATTCAGCTGCAAATAGAAAATAAGAAGAAAGGAAGAGTTTTCTTTGTTTATTTCTTGAGAACGCGGGATTCTGCTGCTATCATAGTCATTGTAGATCTAACTTTATTGAGATGTCTTACTTTTGTTGTAATATTTTCTTTAAGTAGTTCCATTGTTTCTGAAGTGATTTTAGCAACGATATCATATACACCGTATACGACAGAGACTTCCTCCACCTCTGGCATATCCTTTAGTTGTGCAATAACATCTTCTTCCCCACCAATTTCTGTATTAATTAATACATAAGCACTAGCCACTTTTTTTTACCCACCAGTAACATAATTAATTTTTAATTATTACATTTAAGGATTTATAATAATAAAAATTCTTCTACGGAATAAGAGAGAAGAATACAGAATTTTCATCAAATACTCTAGATAAAGTATAAATCCTAGTTTGACTTAATATTCATGATTTGGGCAAAGTTCATATAATGAAATCTTGTCTTTATTTCTTTGACCAAATAACAAATCTAGGTGTTGATTTGGAGGATAAAAAAATTGCATAAAAGACTATTAATTCCAGGACCTACAGAAGTCAAATCTGACGTCCTAAAACAACAAGCGAAACCACTTATTGGTCATCGACCTAAGGAATTTACTGAACTGTATACAGGTATTTTTGATAAATTACAGAAATTCCATAAGACCAAACAGTGGGTTACTGTTCCAACTGCTTCTGGCACATTATTTATGGACATAACAGCACGATCACTTGTAAAAGAAAAAGCATTATGTTGTGTAAATGGAGCTTTTTCGAAAAGATGTGCTGATACCATAAAAGCTTGTGGCAAGGAAATCGAAAAAATTGAAATTGATTGGGGTAAAGCTGTCAAACCTGAAGTGATTCTTGAAAAATTAGATTCAGGAAAATTTGATACTCTTACTCTTTGTCATAATGAAACAAGTACAGGAGTTAGAAATCCTATTTATGAAATAGGTAAAGCTGTAAAGAAAGAACACCCAGACATCATGTATGTAATTGATTCTGTATCAGCGATGGGTGGCGACAAAGTGATTCCAGAAGAAATTCAATGTGATTTGATTTATGCTTCTACACAAAAAGCATATGCACTTCCACCAGGTCTCGCAATAGGATTCGTTTCTGATGCTGCAATTAAGAGATGCGAAGAAGTTCCAAATAGAGGTCGTTATACAGATCTTAAAGGACTTTACGATTATTATCAGAAGAAACAACAAACACCAAGCACTCCTAATGTATCTTTACTCTATGCTCTTTCCTATCAGTTAGATAAAATGCTTGAAGAAACTTCTGAAGGACGACATAAGAGACATGAAGAAATGGCAAAGTGGACCCAGGGATGGGCGAAAAAGCATTTCGAGATGTTTCCAGAACCGGGATACGAATCCATTACAGTTTCAACTATTAAGAATACCCAAGGAAAAAGTGTAGCTGATTTGAATAAGGAATTAGCAAAACGAGACTATATGATTTCTAACGGCTATGGTGATTTGAAAGAGAAAACCTTCAGAATTGGTCATATGGGCGAATGGACAACAGACGATATAAAGGATGTTTGTGGTCACATAGAAGAAATTTGGGAGCTGTAAAAATTGAAAGTAATCGTTTCAGACAAAATAAGCAGTAAAGGTGTCGACCTACTTAAAGCAGAAGGTTATGAAGTCAATGAAGCATGGGATATTCCAAAAGAAGATCTACCGGGTATCATTAGCGACTATGATGCTATAGTGATTCGATCAGCCACTAAAGTTAAAGGTGACTTGTTAGAAGCAGCAAAGAATCTAAAGGTCGTTGGTAGAGCTGGCATTGGACTAGACAATGTAGACCTTAAGAAATGTGAAGAACGAGGAATTACTGTTCGAAATACACCAAATGCTACAACTGATACCGTTGCAGAATTAGCTCTTGCTTTTATGTTTGCTCTTGCTCGTAAAGTTGTTCAAGGTACAACTACTTTGCGTAAGGGTGAATGGGCTAAGAAGCAACTAAAAGGATCAGAATTACTAGGTAAAACATTAGGTATTGTTGGTTGTGGCCGTATTGGTTCTGCCTTAGCTCGTAAATGTGATGCCCTTGGTATGAATATCATTGGCTGTGATGTAGTTCATATTAGTGAAGCTTGTGTTGATCAATGCGAGATGCCAGAGGTATTTTCGCAAGCTGATTTCATTTCATTACATCTACCACTATTACCAAAAACAAAACACATCATCAATGAAGAAGCAATGGCTAAAATGAAGGACGGAGTTTTCATAATCAATTGTGCTCGTGGTGGAACTATTG
>DAOVHJ010000250.1 GCA_030671945.1 Candidatus Heimdallarchaeota archaeon | reverse complement strand
ATCGTATATAAGCTCTTGAGGTTGATATTTAAGATTACTGATAAAACAGCGAAATTGAGAAAGAATTCTCACAAAAAAAGAAGGGGAGTCATCCCATCCAATTTTTTGCGAGATAGAGTATAACTTCAGCAGACTTTTGTAAAGCAGGGATAGGAATGTATTCCTTCAATGAATGGAAAAGAACACCACCGGCAAAAAGATTTGGTGTAGGTATTCCTCGAGCACTTAACCTTGCTCCATCAGTTCCTCCACGAATCAATGTTTGATGAAGTTCTAGGTCTGCCATTTTGATTGCTTCTGCAGCTTTTTGAATTACTTCTGGGTGTTCTTCCAAATAGACTAACATGTTTTCATATGAATGTTGGAAATTTAATTCAATACTTAAACCAGGATACTTTTCTTCAAAAGCTACTTTGAGTTTCTCGAGATACTGCATTCTTTTTTGATTGTTTTCTTTTTTGAAATCTCTCAAAATGAATACGGTTTTGGCTTTTACACAATCACCCTCCATTTTGTATAAATGATAGAATCCTTCTCTATTTTCTGTGTGTTGTGGTGTTTCTGCTTCTGGAATTTGAGAAACAAATCGTGAGGCTATTTCTATTGCATTTACCATGAGGTTTTTTGCATAACCAGGATGCGTACTTATTCCTTTGAAAGTAATGGTTGCTTTCCAGGCATCAAAGCATTCAAT
This sequence comes from Candidatus Heimdallarchaeota archaeon, assembly GCA_030671945.1. Lineage (GTDB taxonomy): Archaea > Asgardarchaeota > Heimdallarchaeia > JABLTI01 > JABLTI01 > JABLTI01. Next base: position 3,706 of record DAOVHJ010000250.1, on the reverse strand, counting down.
CTCTAGTTCTCCCATCTCACCACCATCGAAAGTATAGCAGAATTTGGGTAACCGATCCATATCAATTTTTGTTGTACCATGACCAATCTCTTCATCAGGTGTAAAACATACAGTAATAGGACCATGTTTTAATTCAGGATACTTATGCCAGGCAGCAGCTGCAGCCATTATTCCTGCAATACCCGATTTGTCATCCGCTCCAAGTAATGTATCACCGGAAGAAGTAATGATGTCCATTCCCATGAATTTCTCAAGTAATGGTGAGTCTTGCAGAGTTAATGTAATATCAGGATTTTTTGGATAGGTAATTGGTTTACCGTCATATTTCTCGTGAATTACTGGTTCAATATTTGCTCCACTCTCTGAGGGTGAAGTATCCATATGAGCTAACAATCCAATTGGTTGAGATTTCTCGTAACCTTTACTTGCAGGTAGATCGCCGTACACAAAGCAAAATTCATCTAATATTACATTTTCAAATCCTAGATCTTTTAACTCGTCAACTAATATTTTTCCAAGATCAAACTGCTTTTGAGTTGAAGGAAACGTTCCTGTTTCTTCGTTTGATGTTGTATCAATTTTTATGTATTTTAGAAATCGATGCTTTCCTTCATCTAAAAGAAAAGCTTGTATTTCTTTTGTTATTTCCAAATTATATTTCTCCTTAGTTTTCTGTAATGTTTAGAATTACTTGATTTTTGAGTATTGCTATTTCATGTTAAATTATCTAAGAAGTAGTTTTTTTCTACTTTACTTTTTTTAACGATTGATTTAAATTGAAAGCAAAGAATTCTTAGTTAGTTATTAATAAATCTAGGAGAAAAATAACTTGCTTGAAGAATTTAAGAAAGTAGAGAAGGATCGAATGGATTCAGGAATTGATCAATACATTGTCAGACTAGACCATATTGCTTATCGTGTTAAAAGAGGGGAACGAGAGAAGCTGATGACTGAATTAACTAATTATATTCCTGTGCGTCATTATAAGACCTTTAAAGTCATATCCTCTAATGCTACAACTGTTGCTTTGAAATTACATGAGACTTTACCAGTTATTGTCATTAGTGAAGGGTTATCTGATGACTCCATTGTTGAGAAATATTGTCAAAAATATGGTAGTAGAATTCATCATTTTGCATATGAAGTGACTAATATTGAGAAAGTGATTGAGATACAAAAATCTCGAGGAATAAAGTTTACTTCAGAAAACTTCTTTGGAAGCGAAGAGGATGGAATAAAACAAATCTTCACAAAACCAACTGAAACATCAAACCACATCATTGAGTATATTCAGAGATTTGGAGATTTCGACGGGTTCTTTACACCATCAAACATTGCTGATCTTATGTTATCCACCGAAGAACTCTAAGAATCATGAGAAAGTAGTGAAATGCCAATCCAATATTGGGGCATACTGGATTGACAATTACTGGGATTTGAACAAAGTTAAACGAATTAAAGGACTGACTCAACTTTCCAGGTCAATAAATAAAGGCTACCGATCTTTTGTGGAAGGGGTAAACAGGATCTTTTTAACCATAGTTGTTCGGGTCATTTAAACGTTAAATATATTTTGAACGTTCAAATATATAAAATTAGAGTTAACTGCAAAAAATAAAAAAGGAAAAATAGAGAGAGCTTATCTTGACACTTTTTTCAAGGTCTTTTTAATTTCTGCTTGTTTCTTCCGATAGTCATCGATCTTGTTTTTAATGGATTTGTTTTTGACAGCAGCAATTAACTCTTCTTTGTTATTGTATCCGAATTCATCAAAAATTGTATCCATTATTTGCTCATAGTGAAGTTTTTCAAAGCTCTTTGTAATCTCTAATAGTGTTAATTCTTTTATTAGAGCCATTGAACCAAGCAACAATGTTTCATTTCTAGCTAAACCAGTTAGAGCCTGTAAACGCAATTCATCATGCCGTAGGGCTTTAATTAGTGGTTTAATGACTCGATCATCTTCAAAAAATGTCAGAGCATAAGAAATGTTATCTACTAATTTTGCATCCTTGAATTTTTTAACAGCAGATAGTAAAACTCCTAATGCTTTCTTCCCTCTGTTCTCTCCTAATAGCTGAACTACTTTTTCTTTTACAGAAAGTGGTTCATATTTATCATTTAGAATTTGAGCAAGAGGTTTTACGATAGCATCATCATTACTGTTAATAGCATTTAGAATTTCCATTCTTAAGGCATCATGATCTTTCCGCTCAAGATGAACTAATAAAACGTGATTAACCATTTCTTCTTGATTATGTTCCTTAAGTTTCTGAATAATTTCAATTTGCTTATTGACTTTCTTCTCTTTCTTCAATCTGAGAAGTAGATTTTTTGTTTCTTCGCTCAAAACTCATTCCTTCCTATCCATATTTACGCTTTTCAACGTACACAAACAACTTAATTCAACATCTAATTATTAAACCATTCTTTATAGGAAAATTTCAAATGGATTTCTTGAAAATAATAATCATTTCTTTTTAACTGGTAAAATCCCTTGCAAGAAAATCTTAATTTGAGCCTCAATAAATTCGTCGAGAGCATCTTCATCAAACCCATTCATTGGATCTTTAAATCTGAAAAAGGGAGGTATTGTAGGCGGAATCATTAACCCAACAAACATTCTTGCCACAATTTTCGGTTCAATATCATTTCTAAGATTTCCTTTATCTTGGCATCGTTTAAAATAATCAGTTAAAATGGAATTGAATTGTAGTTTTTGAAATCTCTCAAAAAACTTGAATCCGTCAGGAGGTCTATCTATAAAAGATCGCTTACCCTTAAATTGCTCCCTCATATTTTCCCGTTCTTTCATAAATAAGGAAATAACATCTCTATTTTCCAGAAGTTTGTTTTTTCCTAATTTCCAAATTAACGGCAATGTAACCTCTGGATCAGGAATCATACCTTTGATAGTTTCAGTTAGTTCTTCTAGTCCCTGAAAAGTTCTTTCAGCTCTTGAATGGATTATAGCTATGAAGATTTCTTGTTTATTTTTGAAACACCGGTACAGAAGTGTTTCTGAAATACCCTCAACTTTAGCAATTTCTCGCATTGTCGTCGCTGCTATCCCCTTTTCTGACATTACTTTTAGTGCTGTATCTAAAATTGATTCTTTTCTTTGATCTTTCTTCAGTTTTGTTAGCTCTTCAGACATTTTTACACAATTCTAGATTATTTACAAATGTTTATATAAAGATTGCGTTTTGTTTACACTAGTGTCAACAAAATATAATCAATTTATAAACAATAATATTTCATATTAGAACAACATGGTGATAAAAAATTGGTATTTCAGACAATACGTTTTGCATTGAAGAATGCATTTAGAAAGAAACTCGTTGCAGCGCTATCTATAGTAGGGATTGCAATAGGAATAGCATTAATGGTAACTCTTTCATCTGCTTCAGCAGGTTTTGATAGTTTATTAGGGGATGCAGTTGCAGAAACAGTTGGTGATGTAGAAGTTCAAGAGTTTGATACACAATTAACACTTTCTCAACTTCCGAAAAATATCTCAAATATTATACGAACAATTGATTCGAGCGATAAAATACTAGCTCTCAGCCCTGAAGTTGTAGTTAATAATTTCCGGCAGTTTGCAGATAATGTTACTATAGAAGGTGGTGGTATGATGGGGGGTCCAGGCATGGATATGAGTGCATTTGCTCTGGGAGCTATAGGAGTGAATCCAGATGAAGATGCT
>DAOVHJ010000330.1 GCA_030671945.1 Candidatus Heimdallarchaeota archaeon | reverse complement strand
TTCACTAAGGAACCTCTGAATAGCTTCAAAGTCTTTCTCCCAAGTAAAGGAACGCATTACAATTGGCATAACTAAAAGAAATAATTTCAACGATTAATAAATTATTCAATAAATTCTCAATTTTATTGGTAAATAAAAAAAGAGAGATTAGAAGAGAGTTTTCTCTTCCGCATGAGGATTTATCATTAAAATTCGTTCGTTCATTGCTTTTTGCCATATATATTCGGTATAAATGTAATAGAAACTTAATACCATACCTACTATTAAGCAAGCAGCTCCTAAACCTATGAATAATCCCATCAACCACATCAAATTGAATACAATAGGTAGTGCTATTAGATTCAACAAAACTGATCCAATTATCAGCAAAATCATCATTGCAATTGATATGCCTAATTGCTTCTTTCCTGACATTGGCATAGTTTGATTTTTCACAGAACTAAATTCCAAATAATTGTAGAATCTATCATATTTCCAATATCTGACAATAAATGTGAAAAACGGAATGAAAGCAGATAGAACTAGATATAGAATAATATTATTTTTATTCGTTACTAATGATGGGCCTTCTTTATGAGGTCTTGCTAGTTCTAAGTTATTCATATCCTCAAAATTGAAGTATAAATAGACCATATATAATGGACTGGCAACCATAGAGAGTAACCACCAAATTAAGAAATTCCTTCGTACCAATACAGGCGCACTAGGTTGATGCGGTGCTGGTTGAGGTTTAAGTGTAGGAATACTTTTCACTTCTAGTTGATCGAGAGCCGTCCCACAGTTCATACAAAACGTATGATCATCTTGATTCTTATTTCCACATTCTGGACAATATTTCAAATTTTTTTCTCCTCTAATATCATAAACTAAATCCTAGATTGTATTTGAGCTAGTGAGTATTTAAAGTGTATCAAATCAAAAGTACCATACAACCAGATACAGCCACTTCAAAATGTTCTTGTTGTTTAGGTTTGTTTGTTTTGAAAAAAGAAGGGGGAGAAACCAACAAATAATCTTATTGCTGGTATTTTCTTCCATTTGTAGGAAATCCCTTGACTCCTATCATTATTGTTCGGACTATATCCATAACAAAAACATAGAGTATGATACAAAATATTGTAACTGAGAAAATTATTAGTAAAAGATCAACTTCTACTCCTGGGAGAAGGACCTGTAAAGTATCCATTAATATTGCTCCTCTGTCGTATAATGCGATGAAAAATGGTATATTTACTAATGTGGGGACTATGTGGGATATATTTAAAATTTGTTGAATGCGTTCACGATATCCAATAATAGCTTGGATGAGTCTTATAAAGCTAGCAACTAACAGTAGAATTCCAACAACTGCTAACCATCTGATTAAATCAGGAGTAATATAGGTTCCCATAAAAGGTCTAAAAATAACTGTCGGTAAAGTTAACAAGAATACACCAGCAATTATTCCACTAATTCCTATTATGAGGAATTCACCTCGTCTGAAGAATTTAAATTGTCTTTTTGCAATTGGTGCCGTCATCTGTGTTGCTCTTGTTTCAGTAGTCTGGGTTTGTTCTTGAACCGGTCTTCGTGAGATAGTAATGCGTTTGAAATCTTCAGGTAATAATCCTTGCATTGATAGTCCTACAAAAATAAAAGTTACTACATTGAAGGTTATCAATAAACCAAGAGATAAACCAATAGCGAAATTCTTTGCAATTTCACTAGCTGAATCAATCCCAATTGAAAAGATCAATGTGAGTATTGTTACAACAAAACTTAATGCACTCGCTCCTGCTAGTGTTTTCCAATACCATGGAAATAATTCTTCGGTAATGAAGATTTTCGGTTTCCCTCTGTGTCTATATTCTCTAGCAATATCTTTTGGCGTGCCCATTTCCGAAATAACAAACTGAATCTGAATAGCAGTTGGATCTTGTCCTTGAGCTAATTCAGTTGCTTTATCCCAAATATGATCTTCTAATTCATCAATTATATCTTGGACATCCTTTCTTTGGTCTTTCACCCAATGAGGGAGTTTCTTTCTTACTTCATCTAAATAATTACGAATAATTGTTTTCTGTTCTATCAAATTGTCATTCATTATCTATTCCTCTGTTTGATTAAATCTTCGATAAAAAATCCGCAAATTTCGCAGAAATTGGTAAGCTCATCTAATTTGATCTTATTAGCACAGTTAGGACAAAACATAAACTTGTCTTCTGGCAATTTAATCTCAAAATCAGTCAATGGTGAGACAGCTTCTAATACTTTAGAGAAGAAGCCAGTCATATGATTTAGTAATTTTTTACCATCTGCTGTCAAATTATAGTATCTTCTTGAACGGCCGCCTTGACTCTTTCTTTCAGACTTAAGAATACCATCCTTTTCCATTTTCTTCAATAATGGATATAGGGTTCCTTCATCAATTATCAAGACATTATTAGTCTCTTCTTGTATCATCTTTACTAATTGGTAGCCATACACGCCTTCCTCTGAAAATCGCTTAATGATTTGTAAAATTGCAACAGTAGAAATTCCTCTTAGTAATTCTGATTCAAAACCTTCAACATATCCTCGATAATGACTATCTGCGATGAGAGCATTAGGGTGGAACGTTCTGACTTTTTTTAACATTTTGAGCCACTTCTTTTTGTTTTTAGTAAGTTTAATTGACTAAATTAAATTTACTAAGTTACACTTAGTAAGTTACTCTATATAAATATGTTGATTAGAACTCGAAAACCATGATTATATGCTGAAAAGAAAAAAACAATAGCTTAAAGCTAAATAAATGCTAAACCTCATGGTTTAACTCCTAAACCAAAATCTAGCTATTACAGAAAAGAAGTGGGTTCTAAGTATCCCTATCCAAGCGGAAAAAGTTTATTAAATCTCGGGATATAGAATCATGCTTTAAAACGAATTTTTATTTTGAGGGTAAACATTTGGCAACATCTGATGTAAAATTCTGTCAAGAATGTGGAAGTAAGAATGCTATCGATCAGAAATTCTGTGGTGAATGTGGGTTTTCCTTTG
>DAOVHJ010000121.1 GCA_030671945.1 Candidatus Heimdallarchaeota archaeon | reverse complement strand
GAATGGTGCTTTCCATCTAAAAGAAAAAGGTGTAATGGATAATGCCGTGTGTTTGATAATCACTGAAGCTACTGATTTGAAAGTTGGTATTGCAGAAAAAGGACCATATTGGATTCGAATGAAAGTAAAAGGCAAAGCTGCTCATGGGAGCATGCCTGAAGTGGGAATAAATGCAATAGAAGGTGTCTGTGTAGGAATTAAGGCACTCAAAGAAATTATACCAACAATTAAGCATGATCTGTTAGGTCAAACAACTCTTAATGTAGGTATCATTAATGGCGGAGCTAAAATCAATGTCGTTCCAGAGGATTGTTACATAGATTGTGATTTTAGATTAGTACCTGAAGTAAAGCAAGAGGAATTGGATTTATCTATAACTGAACTAATGAAGAAACTTTCAAACGAAAATGACTGTCAATATACTCATGATATTCTTCATGCAATTCCAGCTTTAGAAACAAACAAAGATGAATCAATTGTGCAAGGACTAATGAAATGGTCTAATCGAATTGCTAATTCTGTTGAAAATCCAATTGGCTTAGCCTATGGAACCGATGCTGCTGCATTAGTTCCCCCGGATAATATTCCCTTTGTTATTATTGGTGGCGGTTCACCTTCCGTTCTTCATCAATCTAACGAATATGTTCATTTATCTGATTTAGTTGCTGCATCTAAAATTATAATAGGAGGAGTTTTGGAAGCCTTTTCCTAGAGAATTTTTTTTCTTGTACTGTTTTTATTAGAAAGTCTTATTTAATTGTATGAAGTTCATGCTATATATAAAGAAATGTGGACTATCTTAGGTGAACTAAATGTTGGAATTGAAAAAAACAGAAGAATGGGCTTTCTTCTTCTTATTCATAGGTGGTAATCTCTTAATTGTTAATGCCATTATTGGGATTATCGTTTATTATGTAACGGGCCAAGTTGAAATGCACTTACTTGATGGGCAAGGTTTATTTGTATTTGCCACACAAAATTTTGCATTTCCACTAGGAGCTTCCTTAAACATGATAATTGGAATTCTTGCTCTACTCTGTGGTTTGAAACTATTCATTAATCCTATAAGGAATTTTATTTCGAAAATAGATATAGCAATAATTGGATTTATTATGTTTATATTAGGCGCTATTTCATTTTCTCTACCTGGTGGATTATTAATGGTAGCTGGGGTTTATTGTTTTCTTTATCGATTAACTGTCCAAGGAGCAAACAATCCAACTGCAAAATAATCTATTCCGGTTCTTTTTTTCTCTTATTTTTTCTCTAATTACCAAAAAAGCAATTACCTAAAAATCTTTTAATGGAAAAACCAAAGAAAAGATAAAACCGGGAAATTTGAGAGATAAGCATGGCTGATGAAAAAGCTCCAAATTTTGATTTAATTCATTCTGAATTAGAAGATAATAAAAACAATGATGAAAATGGAGCTGAAAAAATCGATCTTGACCTGCCAAAAGGTGATCCCTTAACTATTGCTCAAACAATAATTACAAGGATAAAACAAAGCACATCAGAAGATTCGAAAATAATAAAACAATACCATCAACATTTAACGAATCTCTATAACGAACAACCTGAGAATAATGATTTGTTCTTCTTAATGTTGGAAGGTTTTTCTGAAACTGCAAACCATTATAATGAAGAATTAGAAGTAGATTATCTCACTACTATTACAGATAAGATTTTCTCATTAATAGACGCGTATTTGGAGAATGATGATCGTTTAGCAGCAATAAGTGATGCTTTGTTAAATGTACTTTTAGGCTTAGTGGAAAATGAATTCTTTGATGAATTAGAAGAATACGTAGTTACACTTGTGAATAAATCAATTGATAATCCTAACAACATATTCTTACGAACCGCTGCTGCTGAAGCAACAATCATCGCAATAAGAGGTTTTGGCGATGATTGGAACTATGAAAAAACAAAGGAATTTGATATTATCCTTAAAGGATTACTCCCTCCTAATGAAATTGATGGTTTTCTTGCGGGTATTTTAATCAAGGGATTAGCTGAGGAAATAGATTGTTATGGTGATATGCACGAATTCTCCTCCATGAAACGAACACTAAAACTAATGAAAGACCTATTTTCACAAGATTTGCAATTCGACGATGAATCACTACTTCATTATACAAATGGTTTAGTCTACGCAATAAATTGGTTCGGAGAAGCAGAAGATTATGAAGATATGATGGAAACTTTAGAGGATTTGACAAATCTTTCTGATAGTTATCAACAGAATTTGGAAGTAAAGATTGCTTTTGGGAATGGATTACGGATTGCTTTAGATCATTGTGGAATAATGGAAGACCTTGATAACACAACAAAATTAGCAAAGAGTTTGCTGCAACTTGCTGATGAATTGCCTGAGAATAAAAAAATCCAGTCTTTAGCAATAATGGGAGTTTTTAAAGCTGCTATCTGGGCTGGAGTTTTTTGGGAAACAGGCTTAATAAATGCCTTATTGTCTAGTGTTGAAAAAATTCATTTACGATTTCCAGAAGACATTCAAATTAAAATTCTATTGGGTAGAGGTTTATTCAATCTAACAAAAGAATTATGCTTAATTAACAAGCAAAAAATGATGAAAAAAATAGTCAATGAATTATCAAAATTAAATGAGAAGAATCCAGAAATCTTGGAAATAGCTCAATTTTATTCACAATCATTGGTCAATATTCTTTATATGTTAAGCGAATTTAGCGATAATTTCGATGAAATAAATTCTTATCTGGATGAATCAGAAAAGCTCATAGCAAAATATGAGGGAGATAATGTAATTTCTGTTAATTATTCAAAAGCGTTAGTAAATACAATTAGAGCTCTTGGATTATATGGACGAATAGATGAAATGGAATCCACATTGGATGTTTTAAGGGATTATGCAATTTCAACTGAAAGCTTTGATGTTTTAATTCGTCTTGGGAAAGGGTATATCGATGCAATAAAGGCTTATGGAGACCTTTCTGAACTACAAAAAATCAATCCAATGCTTGGAGAAATAAAAGATTGGATTGATGATGATCCTACAAATATTGATTTACAAATTATACTAGCAAAAGCTCTAGTAAACACTATCAGTAGTTTTGGAAAAAATAACAAAATAAATGAAATGAATCTTCACTTAGATGAATTGAGAGAGATTATAATCCAATTTCCAGCATTTAGTACAATTCAAGTTCAATTAGCAAAAGGTCTATCTCATGCGATAAGATGGTATGTCATACAAAAAGATCTCATGCGATGTGTTAGTCTACTACATGAATTGCGGTCAATAAGTATTGATGCCTCTGAAGAAATAGAAATCCATGAAATGCTTGCTAGATCAACAAGACGCACTTTATCAATCTCCTATAAGCTTGAAAAATTTGAACTAGTTGAAGAATTATTGGAAGGCTTAAGAAAACAACTCAAGAAATTCTCTTACAATGAAAATATACAAGTAGAATTAGCTCGGGCGTTAACTTCTGTAATACTTGAAGAAACAACCTGTGACAGTAATTCTTATTGCCAGTCATTGATTTTGGAGCTTAAAGGATTAAGAATACAATTTCCAAGAAATGACAAACTAGCTGCCATACATCAAACAGTCTCTCCTTTAATTAAAGATTAATTCTCATGTTATCCTATTGGAGGGAAAATATCGTCGTGAGGTTTTCGTTTCTTACCATCAGGTCTCGGAATTCCTTGTGAGGGATCTGGAGGTAACCTCTTGTAGCAATCCTTACAAACAACTCTTGGACCATTTGGGAAATTGTATAGAATTAAGTTGTCTTTATCATCTATTTTGCCACAGAGATGACATTTAGCGATAGATTTTATCATTAATTCATCCTTCTTGTATATATTATCTCATTATCAAATAAAATTACTTTGTAATACAATTATATCTAAAGGATAGAAAGCTTTTTCAGAACCAAAAATTTAACAAAAGCGGACAAAACCAAGTATAAAATTCAGGTGGAAAATTTGGTAGATTGGGCGAAAATACGAGACGATTTCCCTACACTAAAGAGAAAAATAGATGGAAAATCAATTGTTTATTTTGATACTGCTTGTATGGCATTAAAACCAAAGCAAGTCATCGACGCTATTTGTTATTATTATAATCAACTAGGGGCTTGTGGGGGAAGATCTATTCATTCTTTAGCAAGAGAAACAACAGAGTTACGAGATGCTGCTCGAGAGAAACTTGCTACCCACATTAATTCTAGAAGCACAAATGAAATCATTTGGGTTAGGAATACTACTGAAGCAATGAATTTAGTTGCAAATGCATTGCATTTTGAGAAGGGTCATGAAATAGTCACTACAAATCTTGAACATCATAGTGGGGTATTACCGTTTCATAAAGTAGTGAAAAGAAAAGGATTAAAGCTCAAAATTGTGAATGCAAATGAAGAGGGTTTGTTCAATGTTGAAGATTTCGAAAACACCATAAACAAAAATACCCGCTTAATATCTATTGTTCATACATCTAACGTAAGTGGAACAACAGCACCTCTAGATGAAATAATAAAAATTGCTCATGACTATGGTGCCTTAGTATTATCTGATGATGCTCAATATTTTCCACATAAAAAAATGGATGTTCAAAAATCAGATGTTGATTTTTGCACAGTAAGTATGCATAAAGCTCTTGGTCCTACAGGTGTAGGTTTTCTCTATGGTAAAGAGCATTTACTAAAAGAGATGGATTCATTTTTGGTTGGTGGCGATACAATAGTCGATGTGCGATATGAAAACGGTGAAGTCATTCCTACTTATCTTAAACCACCTCATAAATTCGAGGCTGGACTGCAAAATTATGCTGGTGAAATAGGTGCTGGTGCTGCTGTTGATTATCTCAATTCCATTGGTATGGAAAACATCGAGACTCGTGAGAATTTTCTCACTGAAAAATTATATGATGCCCTTAAAGACATCTCTGGCATTAAAATTGTAGGTCCTCAAAATGCACATCAGAGAAGTGGTTTAGTCGCTTTTAAATTAAAAGACATTGATACTGCAGGAGACATAGCAAACTTTCTTGATTGTGATGTAGATGACCATAAAATTATGGTTCGTGCCGGTGCTCATTGCACAAATCCATTTCACTATTCGCTTGGTATTCATCCAAGTGAAGGAACAGCTCGAGCTTCTAATTATATATATACAAACGAAGAAGACATCAAAATCTTGAAGGAAGCTTTAGAAAAACTAGAAGATATTCTTGAAAATTCCTAGTCTAAATGAATTGAATATAGCTTGTCCCTATATTCAATTGCATTACTAACCATTCCACATATTGTATGGCGTTTGATTTCCCTCATTTGTTGTTTTAGGGAAACCTCTTCTCTCATTTTCAATTGCTGCTTGAAAAGAACCGTATTTTTGTAAAATTTGATCTTCAAGTGGTTTAGCAATTTCAAGAGCAGCTTTCACATGTTTACTTGTAATTCTCTCTTCACGATTAGTTGTCGCTAAATCCCCTGCAACCTTTATCAATCCTGCAAGTTCTCTCAATCTCAAAGTCAATGATGATTCTTCTCCATCTGCCTTTTCAGCAATCATCCTTGCACTTTTTATTACTTCAAAAATTCCTTTCCTATCCATTACAGGAATTTTGTCATCACGAATTATTTCTTGAGCAATGAATTGCACGAGTTTTAAACGATTAGTTTCATTATCAGGCATTGCTGTCTTGAGTAGAATTTCATAACCATCTCCTTGAATCCTGGATCGTAATGGTGGGACAATACGTGGTAAATCTGTCATGTTACAAGCAGCTACTAAAACAAAATCAGCAGGAACATCATCTACTCTTACAGAAGCACCTGAACTTTGGGGGTTTCTACCAATAATTGGAAACCTCTTTTCTTGTAAGGCTGTAAGTAAAGATCTTTGTAAAATTCCTAGTTGGGAAATCTCATCAATGAATAGAACACCTTGATGCGCTTCATGAATTGCTCCAGCTACAACTCTTTTGTAAGGAGGAGTTCCTAATTTATGGTGTCCACCATAAGGATCGTGTAAACAATCTCCAAGGAGTTCAGTTGTACTTGCACCAGTTGCTTGGATAAATAGAGATCTTCTTATTGGAACTAAGACCTTCATAGGTCTAGGTCCCTTTTTGGCTTTGGAAAGCTCGATAGCTTCATTATCAAAAACACGTATACTGTTTCCTGCTTCTTCGAATAGTAGAATTTCTTCTCTCCCATCTGGGAGTTGGATTGCTTTAGAAACTTTAGAACCATCAGAGGATTTTGCACTAAATGATGATAAAGATAACAGATCACCAAATCGAGAAGGACTCTTCTTTCGCTTCGACTGCGAGCAATGAGGACATTTTCTTGTTTCAGGTATTGAGAATTTCCGACAGTGTTCACAAGCATAACCTAGTTTGACAGCAACATCAAAAGGAGCTTTGGATGGATGAATTAATTTTCCATATTCGCCACCGTTTGCTTGTTGTTTTCTATTTTTAAGTTCATGCAATTTTTTCCTTTCGAAAAATGGTCTTTCTGGGTTTTCTGGATTGTGAACTATCCATATTTCTTCTTCGGGTTGCCCTAAATGGAATGAAAGTGCTTGAGCGATCATTGATTTTCCAATACCTGGTGGTCCAATAAGTAGTAGATTTCTTCGCTGATGAGCAGCCATTCTAGCGATTTTTACAGCAAAATCTTGTCCAATCACACGCTTCAATGGGTCTTTTGGTATTGGTATATCAAAACTACTCTCAATATCCCTCATTCGTATTGCTTGTTGGTTATCTTCAGAGCTCACCTTCTCTTCAATAACAGGATCTTTTCTCTGATTTTTATCAAAATCGTCTGAAAATGTTTGTTCTTGACCTCTAGACATTTTTGTGCACAATATAAGTTCATCAAAAGAGTCTCTTAAAGCAACAGATTATCTGTATATTATTTAAACAGATTTCATTAAAATCAATAAAAAAATAAAGAAAAAGTGATTAGTTGGTTAAATAATCCCTATTAACCAACTCTATAATCATTTCACGCGAATGTATAAAACTTTAATTTTGCAGGACGTCTTTCGATTTTTCCTATTCTCGCAGCAACTATTACATCAATGTTTTTCTCTTCACAAGCATCAATTAATCTCTGGGTGAGAATTCCATCAAAAATTAATTTGGTTACTCCTTTAGCTTTCTTTATTTCATCAACAATTTTAGCTACAGGAACTCGTTTTAGTTGCTTTAATTTATCATTAAGGAATATACCTTCTTGTTTTTCCTTTCCATCAATTTCTTTAACAATTGGTAATAGCTCATCCGGTATTTTTGGAGGGGGAGGTTTTCTATATGCATTCCTACCTCCTCTATCTCTGGATGAAGGTCGACGACTGTCTCTTGAATATGGTCTCCTAGATGGAGGACGACTCGAAGTTCTTGGTGGCCCCCTTCCAGTTGTTTGTGTTGGTGGCTTTCTTGTTGTAGG
>DAOVHJ010000113.1 GCA_030671945.1 Candidatus Heimdallarchaeota archaeon | reverse complement strand
GTGTAAATGTATGTTTCATTAAGGAATCATTGATAGCTGTAATTATCTCCTCAAATCGTAGAAGATTTTCGCCATAGATACCATAGCCTTCAAACAAAGCCATCTGGAAACCTTCGGGGGGATTCCTTTTTGCCATTTTCACTCGAATGTCAGCCATTCTCTCAAACTCTTCGAGGTCAACTGAAGCAAAATCCACATTATCGATGTCATTACAAATAGCTTGTACTTTTTCATCAAATTCTGTTGGATATTTCAAGATGAACATTGGAGGATTTGTTGGACCAGAGATGTCTGGATGTCTTGCTTCAACTATTGTTTCACCATAGGTTAACGGAACATCATACTCGATTAGACCATAGATAATTTTTCCAAAGTTATCCAAATTATTCGCATGAATTACTGCGTAGCTATCTTTTCCTGCGTCAGGCATTGGTTTTATCATTACTTTCAGCTTTGAAACAAATCCTAATACACCATGAGATCCAGCGACGTCAAGCAGTGAAAAACCCTTGTCTATTAGTTTTTTTTCTAAATTCTTATCCTCACAAGTTATCTTGGCTTTACTTAGATCATCGTCAACTCGTTCCACAATGATTTTGTTATTGTTGATATCAAAGAATTCCAACGATAGGACATTATCAACCATTGTACCGGCAAGCCAAGCGTCATTTCCTCCACCATCAGTACTCATCATTCCACCGAGAGTAGCTACATCTCTGCTTGAGGGTGATATAAAGAACTTCCAGTTTGGTTGTTTTTTCTGGATTTGTTCATTAAACTCGTCAGGTGTCAAACCAGGATCTACTATTGCATATCCCTTTCCAAAATTAAGTTCATGAATTTGCTTTAATCTCAATGTGCTGATAACAACTTTTTCTCTTAGTCCACCAGTACAAGCGCCGCTCATTCCTGAACCTCCACCCTTGGTGGTTATTGGAAGGTTTTTCTCTCGAGCATAAGTAATTGCTTCTTTGATTTCTTCTTCATTTGTTGGAAGAAATACTTCTACATTTGTTGTTGGGTCTATTTTCTGAAAGATTGAAGCATTTGATCCTATAATGTATCGATTAAGTCTTTCCATTTTACTTGGTCTCCTCCAAATTCAAAGCTTTTACAAGATATTCAGCAATATCCCAAGTTGTTACTCCATTTTGTTCAAATTGCTCCAAGCAAGAAGGACAGCAAGTTATGACGCAGGTTCCTTCTTCCTTTAGTTCTTCTTTCTCAATTCGTTGTTTCATTATTTCTTGTGCGATTTCATCAGCAGTTACTCGAAGCATTCCACCACCTCCACAACAAGATGGTTCCATTTCTATAACGTCAATTCCCATCTTCTTCATCAAGGATCTTGGAGCTTGTGTTACTTCGCTGTTTCTAAACAATTCGCATGGATCATGATACTTGAGTGTGATATTTAGCTTGTTTGGAACTGAATCTATTTTTTCATCGAAATATTCAGTCATATGAAGTACTTTTACTGAAGGATCTAGTTTATGATGATCAATTAACGCTTCCAAACATCCAGGACAATCAGTTACTACTGTTTTTGCTCCTACTTTATGGATTACTTCAGTATTGTGCTCCCTCATTTTGTCCGCTTCCTCTATTTTACCTAACAGATCCAATGGGTGACCACAACAGTATTCTTCCCCACCTAAAATCAGAAAGTTTTCATCTAAATGCTCCATTACTTTCAGGATGGATTTCAGAACGTTTGCATGTCTATTT
Organism: Candidatus Heimdallarchaeota archaeon; assembly: GCA_030671945.1. Taxonomy (GTDB): domain Archaea; phylum Asgardarchaeota; class Heimdallarchaeia; order JABLTI01; family JABLTI01; genus JABLTI01. The sequence goes on along the minus strand of DAOVHJ010000113.1, from coordinate 6,049 downwards.
CTAAAGGACATTAAGCATCCAACAAATAAAATGGTGTCAGCAGTCATTCCTTCACTGTAGACTCGATCATCTATATCTGGGAAGTCATCGTATAATTCCATAGTCCAGGTTTCGGCTCGCATTTCATTGTCTAAACCATAGACATTCATTTCATCAGTAATGTTTTCACCAATCCGTACTAGGTTGGGGAATTGATCAACAGAAGCTAGTCTCTCTTCTCTAAAAATGTCAGTAACTTTCACTTCAGAAGTACAATTCTCAACACACCGACTACACACTGCACAAGTGAAAATCGTTTTGGCATATTCTTTTGCTAGCTCTTCATCGAATTTCTCGGGAAAAGCATTCTTTAATTTAAGGTAATACAATTTTCCTCTCGGGGAAAATGCTTCATTCTCTGTGGCTCTATAGATTGGACAAATCACAAGACAAGATCCACATTGAACACATTTTTTTATCAATTCGTCTTTATCTTCAGTCTTGGAAGTCATGATTTTAAGGTCCTTCCATTTTTTATTATTCGCTCTAATTAGTTAGTGTTGCAATTAATAAAGTTAATCTAAGTTTTAATTCCTCAGCTTCAGAAATTAAAAATTCCAATTACTGGGTCTGTTTACCTTCATTCTGACTTATTTTTGCCGCTAAAACATTGGTTAAAAATCTAAAAGTAGTTATTCTATATAGAAAAATTCTAAGTTAGGATGGTCAGCCAGAATTTGACTTCTAAAGAAATTGAAGAAACTATGCTTGCAGAACAATTCCATAATGCTATGCGCGGATTTATTGTAATAGAGGAATCTGGATTACCAAAATATATTGAGTTTCTAACCGAGGAAAAAATTGATGTTGTTTTATTGGCTGGTTTACTTTCCGGTTTGCAATCGCTTGCTGAAGTTATCAGTGAAGAAAGAATTAAATCTATTGAAACTAGTAATTCTAAATTTATTTTTGTTTCCCGGGCAGAATATTTCTATGTTCTTTGGATTGAAAAACGAATCTCCGATTTAGAATTGTATGATCCAATCATTATGAAGTTAATTTCTCGGTTTGAGGGAGCAACCAGCTCAGATATTGAAAATACACTCTTAATTTCCAACCTCACTGAAACCCCTGATTATGAAAAGATTGGTCAAAGAATTGCCAAATTTAGATCCATGGATGCTAGTTATACTGAGGCCTATAAAAAACTTGATTCTGAAAGTCTAAGCACTGATGATGCTAAAAAAATCGCAGATGAGCTTGCGGGTATTGATGGTGTTCTAATTATAACTGAAGATGGGAAGATAGAACATTTCGAGTTCTCCAAAGGAGATCCAATATTTGATATTAATATTTTAACTAATTTCTTGACGGGTTTGCGAAAATCGATAAGAAACCTTGATCCAGGCAGATTAGTTGAAGTTACTACACAAAATTATCGATTTATTATTCATGATAGTGGCGATTACTTCTATGTGTTTGAGGTTACTAAGGGATTATCAAATGAAAAGCGCCTTGAGACCATTATGCAAAGAATCGTTAGCAGATACGAAGGGCTCCGAAGAAAATCAGGCATACATATTGAGCTTCTGAATGATTTCGAGTCTGTTCCCGAGTACGAATTATTAGGGCAACTCTCGCTTGAAATGAGAGAACTACAAGGCAATAATGGAACTACAACTGCTTCTTTGGGTAGACAAACTAGTAAAGTTTCTTTTGGGGATGATGATCGTAAGTGGCTTAAAGAAGAAGACCAATTGTGTTCCTTCATAGATGTTTATAATGAAGTATTCATGGCAGGAATTATTTGTCCTGATAACAGATTTTTTGTGATTGAGAAAACTCCTGATATTAATGATTGGATTAAGTCAGTGAACGATTTAGAATTAAATAAATTATTAGAACTGACAGAACATAAAGAATCAAATCAAGTTGTCCAATTATCGCAGAAAGACAAGGTTATTCTTGTGCTTCGAATAACAGAAAATACTATTATATTTTCAGGTTTAGACAAATCGAATTCAGCTGTTGAAAGGTATTTAATTCGTTTGTCAAAGATTATTAAGAAAATCAGTAAGAATATCACTTAGTGAAATCATCTAATGTAAATTGTTGACTTTGTTTTTGATTTCCTTTTTCAATTTTAATTCCGTGATATGCTGAAGTTTGACCTATTGTTAAAGCTCCATAGCTACCATCAAATCCGGGGGGTGAAAAGCAGAAATTACCCTTTCTAACCTCAATTATTGCTTCTGCTATTTTCTCATCGACTAAACCGGTCAAGATTTGTTCTAATGCTGATAGTTTTGTTGTCCATAATTTGCATTCATTTCCTATCGCAGAGATAATAACATCGTACAACAGTCGAACACTTTTAGCGTTAGGATTTTTTATACCAATCCCATTTGCAATGATTTCTACAAGAGGAACCATTCGGTAGAAATTTCTTTTCTTCCCATACAATTTTCCGTATTCTCTATCACTTTCTTGTGCATGTGATAATTCAATTGCTCTTTGTAATACCCCTGGTTCTAGGGTTAAATCGCAAATTGGACATATTTTATTCTTTGGAACCATGTCTGGGGAATACACACAGAATTCATCTTGTTTGTGATTTCTTATTCCTCCCCTATGGCCTGTTAGGAAGTACCGTCCTTCCGAAGGGTGAAACTCTGCAGTATAACATACGCGGTTGTTTCTTAGCGCATCAATGATTTCTTTGTAAGTAATTTTGTTTAAATCGAGACTTGTTAATTCCCTTCCCAGTCTATTTAATGCTGCAGAATGAGCATCACTATTCGATATTAATGTTAAATCATCTAACTCCGGTATTAATGTGGTAACTGTTGGGTCAGCACTTAAGCCGGTCTCAAAGGCATGAATTCTTTCTGCTGCTTCTCCGAAGAAATCTGACATATAAACAATAGATGGTTTTGGACCATAAATTCCCAAAGGAACCAAAATATGAGCTGGAATGAATTCTATAAGTGGATCGATGTCCAATATTTTGTTAATTCGTTCACCAACTTCTTCTATACTATTGTTGGTTAAGAATGGCCTTCCCATTGAATTCTTTACCCCGAATTTCTCAATGAGAGTTATAGCTGTTTCTATTGATTGATAATCAGGCCACAGAAAAATGCAGTGAACAATTTTTCGATTAACTCCTATTGGAGCTGTTACAGCAATTTCGGTCTGCAAGACAAATTTTGTTTGCGCTTCCTTCTCAGTAGCGTTTTTTAACTCGAAAACTCCATCTTCATCCTCATCAACTAATTGGTCTTTCAAGATTGTTAACCAAGGCGGATAAAGGCAATCCCCAGTTCCAACGACTCGAACGCCTTTTTTTGGCATGTTATCAACAGCAGTTCTTAGATCGAGACTCCCTGTACCCCCAGCATAGGAGGAATGGGAATGCAAATCGCACACAATGCCTTTTTGGAATTCATCGGACAAATCAATTTGGTCTTGTAAAGAAGTCATTTCCAGTCAAAAATCAATTGTCACTGTAGTTTAATAATTCTTCTTGAAAATCATTAAAAAGGTATGATGGATATTTGTAAAAGTCGAGAGTGTGTTTAGCTATAGGACAAGATATCATGAATCAAGAAGAAACATCCAAAATAGTGGTTGCTAATTCTGCAGGTGAAAAATTCTCTACTAAAGAACTTGATTCAGTGAATATTTTAACTCCGAAAATTGCTGAAAGAGATCCAAGGATTACAATAAAACAAGCTATTTTAGCGAATCTAATTGTAGGACCAATAGCTTTAGCAGTGTATTTTCCTTTAGAATATGGTGGATTTCGAATATTAGGAGAAGAATATTATTTCCATGCGCTTCTCTCGATTATTTGTTTTGCAATCATCCCTTGTATTTACCTAGTATTTTTCCGTTTAAAAACAGGGAAAGGTTTTCTCTTTTTTATGTCCACTAAGAATGGCCTACGTCCCAAGAATATTATTAGTAGTTTACTTCAAGGTTTAGCAATGCATGCGGGAATATTCTTTCCGTGGGTCGTTCTCTCACAAAAATACAAGGATAATGTCTCTCCACTCTATTATTTACTAGGCAATTCGCAAGAATGGTTTTGGTGGATATTTTTTGTTTCGCTAAATGTCATTATGTTCGAATTTTACTCTAAAGCATTTATTCAGATACAATTCTCAGAAATACAAAACGAATTCACTATCCTAGGTCGAAAAATCACATTAAAAGATGGGAGGTTCTTAGGATTCATATTACAATTCGTTGTATGGATGTTTGGGCATATCCAAGAACTAAGATGGTTACCAACTTACATTGGGCCGATAAATGCAGTGTTTTTCATAATAGTCTCAGGAGTATTAACAGGATGGACAGTCTATAAAACAGAAAACATCTTCGGAGTAACGTTAGGACATATCATGCTAAACGTCTTTATAGCGATAACTTTTAATTTATGAAGAGAAAATTTTTCCTAATAACAAGATTCAAAAATAGGAACCACAAGGAAAAATAACAAGCAAAGGGCCGATAGATCAGCTTGGAAGATCGTCTGATTTGCATTCAGAAGGCCGCGGATTCAAATTCCGCTCGGTCCACCAATTCTTCTCTTTTCAAAAATTTACTATCCTACGTGATCGACACTTTTTCCTCTGTTTTGCAATCTCAGCTTTAATTCTGCCATTAAATCTGATCTTTTGAATGTATCTTCGTCCCCATCTGCGGGGGTGATGCTTAACGCTTGATTTAGGTATCGATTGAGTTGTTGGATATTCTTTATTGTGTCCTCTTCTAATGCTGAACAAATTACCGTGCTTAGGTGTTCTGGCGACACTTTTTCGAAGAAAATATCGAAGGTATCAATTTTTATGTGGCCTTCCCCGCCCACTCTTACTTTTCCTAAGCGACTCATATATTCATCTAGATTTATTTTCCTCAAAGTTAATTCAATTGAATTTAATATTTGAGGGTTCCCACCTTGTTGTATTGCACCCACTAATAGTTCAACATTTTCTGAATACACTGCTATTGCTTCAAATCCAGGATTATTGTTTAGTGTTGCTTCTATTATATCTGTTAACCTTTCTGCCGTTTTTTCTCTTATTCTATCTGCTTCTGCCTTCTCCATTGTTGTTGATATGTCTATCGCTGGTGGAGTTATTGTGGTTTCACTTGTTTTTGTTGGGTCAGTTAATTTTGGAGGGGCTACTGATGGTTGGGTAGTTATTGGTGGTGAAACTTTAGTGGTATTTTTTTCAATTCTTATTGGTTGTGTCATAGGTGATTCTTTAACAACGGGTGGTGTAACTGCTGGAGTTGTAGGTGTTGCTGGTGTGGATTCTATTCTTCTTGGTTCGACTGGTACTGACATTCTTTTTGGCATCAAATCTAGGAGCATTCTTTGGAAGATTTGATTTGTTGAATCAGAATAAATACTTGTTAGTGTTTTAACCATCTCCCCTGGGAACATGCTCTCTATTGGTCCGAGTAATTGTGCAATATGCGCTAATCCTTGCTTCACTTGTCCTTCTTTTCCAGGATCTACTTTATTATACAGTAAATATCCTTTAACTCCCTTGATAGAATTTGCAATGCTTTTCAGCCAAACGTTGAAGAAATTTACAGTTTCTTGATATTTCGGTGTGTTTTGAACATCCACCACAAAAACTATGGCACTTAAATCTTTAATTAATTCAGTATTACCAATATATCCTTGTCGGAATTCTTTTCCGCCTCCGGCGTCAATGATTGTATAATCGGTTCTAAGAAAATCATGTTCATATTTGGCAATCCCTCTTGTTGGTTGTATTTTTTGCAGTTGTACAGGATCCTTTTTCAAGAAGAATTTTTGATATAGAGCGGTTTTCCCGACTCCATCCAAACCGATTAGTAATATTTTTTGCATCATTGATCACTTGATGAGGTTTTTGTTCTGTTGTGTCTTCTTAAAAAGCTATTTAAACCTTAGTTTTTTTGAGTGGTTTTTGTCTTTCAGTGTTCATTTTTATTTCTTTCGACTAAAAACACTTACTATGTAGGTAATTACATGGGAAGATTGATTATATAATTCTAATCTTTGCTCATT
>DAOVHJ010000070.1 GCA_030671945.1 Candidatus Heimdallarchaeota archaeon | reverse complement strand
ATGATTTTGCTTTTGCCAAAAAAGTAACAGAGAAATTAAAAGCTAAAGACAAAGAGAAGATCTATTTAGCAGGTGTTGAAGTCGATACTGCAGATGGTCATATTATCGCTTATGGTATTAATGAGGAAATCCCTCCAAATCGACCATCTGAAGAAACTATAGAATTAATCAGTGATTTGGGTGGAGTTTCAATCATCCCTCATCCATTTATGTCTCACAATAGCGTTGGCTGGAAAGCTTATACCTTAAAAGCAGATGCTATGGAATTCTATAATGGATTCGCTAAGATCTTTCTTAACTTTCCAAATATCATGGCTAAAGTAGCGTTCAAGCACAATGGTTTCAGCGAAGTTGGTGGTTCTGATGCTCATCATGTGCATGCTATTGGTACTTGTTTTAGCATTGTGGAAATTAATGGAGAAGTAACTGAAGAGAAAGTACTAGAAGCACTTCGAAACCATAAAACTCAATCAGGTAAAAAACCAATTGATCAACATGACATTATTAATTTCCTTAAAATTATTTTTACCCCCAAAGAAGGAAGAAAAGTAGTGAGATTCTTCGATTATTTCTAGTGATTTTACGCTTCTATTCTTCAAGTGGTTTTGCACTACTTGTTAGAAGAGTTGCTAGTTCTAATGAGACTTTGGATCTTGTAATTGGATCTTTTATTTGACTTGCTATATTCATTGCTTCTCGCATTAGTTGAGTGCCTTCTTCGGATTGAAGAACTGTTGAAAGATAGCCATAGAGATATGCTTTTTGTCCTTTTGTTAATTGATCCTGAAATTGTAATCCTAAATTAACTAATTTACGTTTATTCAATAAAAATGACATATCAGCAGCAGAAGTAGCAATATCAAGTAAAGCATCTCTTCGATCAAAGTCATCTCTTATTTCTGAAGCGTATTTTATTGAATCAAGAAGTGCTTTTTCAGCTTCTTCTTCATGACTTAGTGAAGAGAGGACTACTGCAAGATAACTTAAAGCTCTTGCTAATGCACCTTTATTCGTTATTTGTTCAAGCAATGGTTGAGTTCTCTCGAGAGTTTCAAAGTTACTTGTTTCTCTGGCGAATTCAGAAATAGCTATGATACAATCACAAAATGCATAGCTTCGAGAGATGGGTTCTTCAATTTCATAAGCTGCATCAATCCCTTGCTCAATCATAATCATTTTCGCTAGATTGTCAGCTTCGTCAATTGTTTTGCCTAAATCATCTTTAATTCGTCGCACGTTGCACTTCACCATACTTTAGAATAAATTATATTTTTCATCTAATATCTTTTTTTAAAGTTTAAAAAGATAGTCAATTAGTAGCTTTTACGATTCTTTCTTTTGCAGTTATTTTTTACTGCTTTTGTTTGTATTCATCTAAACGAGTTTCTGATATTATCTCGTATCTTTCAAAAGACATTTGCCAAAATGCTCGTCCTTCAGTATCAGATCGTAAATCTTGATCTATCTTGAAAGATTCAGCGACTGGTAGAACTCCTGAAATAATTATGAGATCTTGATCAGACCTTACATCTATTATATCCCCTCTTCTTTTATTGATAACCGAAGTTACTTTTCCTAGGTACATTGCTGGAGTTGTGATTTGTATCTTATAGATTGGTTCTTGGGTAGTGATTTCTCCTTTACGTAACGCGTCCCACACAGAATTTCTCAGTAAAGGTACTGTATGCTCGAATTTCTCACCCTCAGTAGCTTCGAAATCTGTAATTATGACTCGGACACCAGAAACTGGTTTAGAAGAGATCGGCCCCGAAATCAAAGCGCTTCTTATTCCTACTAAAATATTCTCTATCGCTTCTTTTGAAAATTTGTTTATTATAGATTTCTTAATAATAATCTCATTTTTATATTGACTTAAGACTTCATTGAAATCCCCAATTTCCTTATCTTCTGATGGTGTTATTGTTTTATCTTCTGTATTTGATTCCACGAGTAATTTTACTTTTGAACCAAATTCATCTCGAGATATTTCTCCACTTGGTTTACCAATTCTTTCAACAAAAATGACAAGAGGTGATGAGGATGTGCTTTTAACCAATAAAGAAATATCATTTACTACAGTTTCCAGATGTAATTCACCTAATCCCATTAAGAGAATTTCACCAGATTGATCATCAATTCTTATAAGGAGATTTGGATCCTCCATATCAAATTGCTCAAGTACTCGCTTAAGTTGTGGTAAATCACGAAGCATTTCTGGTTCTATTGCAATAGTAACAACGGGATTGGCAAGATATTTTATTTCTTCAAAAGGTAGCATTTCTTTTTGAGTTGTACTTACGAGTGTTTCTCCTGGATTTATTTCACCTAGACCAGAGATTGCTACAATGTTACCAGCAGGAACCTGAGTTAACCGTTTTTTATCCTCTCCCATAAAGACAAAAATACTTTGTATTTTCCTGGTTTCTTTTGTATTTAGGAGAAAAACATTTGTCTTTTCCTTTAGTACCCCGGAGAAAATACGACCTAATACCAAGAGACCTGCATGTTTATCCATCAAAATTTTTGTTGAACCAAAAACTAATGGGATATTTTCTCCCTCTGTTTGGCAATTAGTCATTGCTTTTCCAACATTAGAGGTAAGATCTCCTTTCCAAATATTCTGAATTCTATATTTTTGAGCAGTTATTGGATCAGGCAAGTGATTAATAATCATATCAATTAAGGGTTTTTCAATTGGTAATAATTGTTGCAGAGTTTCAATTTCATTTTTTGAATAGTAGTCAACAATTTGATCGAATGTTATTTCAGTCTCTTTAGCGATTGGAATTGAAATTGCCCAGCGATGAAGAGCAGAGCCGAAAATTACACTACCGTCTCTTGTTGAGCTACGCCATTTTGGTACAGAAGAATTTTTTGAAAATTTCTTAACCAAGGCATTAAAATTATTATAAATTATTTCAATTCTTTCTGCAATTTGGTTTGGGGGCAATTTTAATTCATTGATTAAACGATCTACTTTGTTAATGAAAAGAATAGGCTTAACACCTTCAGCTACGCATTGTCTAATAACAGTCTCCGTTTGCGCCATAACTTGTTCTACAGCATCTATAACAACAATTGCTCCATCAACAATTCGTAATGCTCGCGCAACTTTGCCAGAGAAATCAACATGACCAGGACTATCAATTAAATTAACTAAAAATTCCTTATCTTCTTTTTTGACGATCAATGAAATATTCGCGGTCTTCATAGTTATACCGCGTCTTTGCTCCTCTGGCAAAAAATCCAAGGCACGTGCTTCTCCTGCTATGGAGGGAGCTAAAACACCTGCAGATACAAGTAGAGAGTCTGATAGAGTTGTTTTTCCATGGTCTATATGAGCAACTAGAGCAATATTTCTTATCTTTTTTTGATTTGTCATTAAATTCGAAATTTTCTCTATCAAGCTCATCTAAATCAAGCTCTCCTTTTATTCGTCTACTTTTTTGCTTTTAACCGCCATGAGCAAGTGGTAAAATCGTGAGTTGTTGTCCATCTTCTAAAGGCATATCAAGCAATTTCATTGTTATTGCATCTGTTCTATCAACAAATACAAGGATATCATTACGTAATGAATCTTCTTTGAAGAGTAACTCCTCAAGTGATGAGATTTGTGAAACCAGCTCCTTAAGAGCAGCTAAAACTGAAAGATTATCTTTCAATGTCAAAACAATTTTCTCTTTTTGACCAAAAATCGATCCTTTAAACTCGAAGGTTATTTTCATACTAGCCCACTCTTCTATGATAATTAATGATAAATTTTAGATAGCGTTTTTAAATATGTTTAAAGATTGACTGCTTTCAAAATAACTGTAACCCAATCATCAATTGTAATTCCGGGTGTGGATATTTGCAGTTTCTTATAGATTCTTTCAATTTTATTTTCGAGTTGTTCCTTTTCAAGCGTAATACCCAATAACTCTTGTTCAATAATTTCAAGTGCTTCCTCAGGATAGATGAAAAAATCACCGGTGATCTTTAGTGTAGTCAATTGATTATTATCTGTGCTTAGTTCCACTTCAATTAATCCCTTTTTAGTTCGGAGTGTAGCTTTCTTCATTTCCAATCATCGTTCCCGAATTCAATAAGAAAAAACAGAATCCCCTCATTAAAAAATTATTGAAAAAAGAAGATAATAGAGGAAGAAAAACAATGTTGTTTTAGATTTGACAAGGATTATTTTGGTGGAGCAATCAATTCTTGAAGGTGAGCTTCTATTTCCTTCAATGAAGCTGTTAATTCTGTTAATGCTAATCCTTTCTCTAAGAGTACAGTTACATTATCAATTGTATCTTCCGCTTCTTTTACTCGCTCATCATGTAAGTTATTCAGTGCTTGAGTAATTGGTTCTAGGTCTGCTTTAGAAACCATGGTTTGTGAGAGCTGTTCTAAACGTTCTTCCAAAGGAGTAATATCTACTGAGATAGCTCCTCCCGATGCTGCACCGGCAGAGGATCCACTTGAAACTTGATCTCCTTCTTCACTTACTTTATTCATAATTTGGACAAGGAAAAATTGTAATTTGTCAATTTTCCCTTCTAGCTCTGTAATCGCTGTTTTCATTTCCTTTACTTCTTGTTCTATTTTCGCCAAATGTTCGACCACCGTGTTTTCATAAGTTAATCTCTATTAGCTTAAGTTCTATGGTTAATTTGTATGTTATCCAACCAATTAAAACCATTATTGAAGAATGTTTTAATCCTGATTTTGCTTTTCCTTCACCCATTTTTCCTGCTACAAGTCCACTGAATAATCCTTCAACTATAGTCATGTGGAGAAAGAGGATTTTATACGATTCTAAGACTTGAGGATTCAGTCCCAGATTTTGGAATTGATTCCCTTGGAATTCTGTATACATCTCTGCCATTGGGTAAAAGAATGTGTTAAACAACACTACAATTACTAACAAGAAAATGATGAACGCAGCATAAATAATCCAAATGTAAGGTTTCATTTGCCCTAGTCTTTCTTTTCTTAGCGCAAGAATATCTTCAACATGTTTCTGTGCTGAATCAAATATATCTTCTATAACCCCACCTGATCTCTGTGCCTCAAGAATAAGAATTGCAGCACGGTTATTCAATTCTGTGTCAGCAGTTTCTGTAAATGAACGCATAGCTTGATCAAATGGAATCCCCCAAGAAATTTTTGCAGCCATTTTCTGCAATTCAGGTGTTAATGGACCATAGTTTCTTTTGGATGATTCCGAAACTGCTCTTGGTAGGGATAATCCTGTTCTTTGAGCGTCAGCAATGTCTCTCAATAGATTTGGCAAGTTAGCATCAATACCACTTCTCCAATTATTATCGATGAAAAACGCAACAGATGGAGGAGCAATCGTAAGTAATATACCAATTGCTATGAAGTCACTTGCGGTAATATTCTCACCAAGAGAAAATACTCCTGCAAAAATTAAAGCAGCAATAGCACCCATTGCTACTCCTATAGATATGGAGATAACCCAAATCGTAGTCTGAGTTTTTTGTGGAATCTTAGGCATATTGTTTCTTCCTCGCTTATTGTGAATATGAAATTTCACAAATAAATAATTATTGCCATGTTATCCCTTAGAGGGATTCAAATAGTGTTTACCTTTACATGTTTATGCTAAATAAATTCTGTGTTTGTGGATACTAAATGAGTTTATTGATGTTTTTTTGTAAGAAGTGAAAAAATACATATTTCTCTGTTCATTCAATTTACTAAATACCACAAGCGAAAAGGTTTTAGAACTTGAATAATCACATAATTATAGCAAAAATAAAATCATGATAATTTTGAGCTTATATTGATCATTAGATTGGTGGATTCCCAATGAAAAGAAATATTTGGCGAAATAAGAAAGGGCAGATACAAGGAGTTGATTTTGCTCTTGCAATGATTATTTTCATGATTATGTTTGCTGAAGTAATTGTATTATCGCTGAATTTTCTAGAACCAAAATATCAAAATTTAGATAATAGAGCTTTTGAATCCTCTGCTAATCAAGTTTCAGAGGTATTCTTTTCAAGTACAGGATATCCCAATGATTGGGAGTATAAATATACTACACAATTTAACTCCTTTGGCTTACGGGAGATCGGTACTACAAGTTTAGATGCAAATAAGATTTCACGGATAAATCCTCATGCGCTGTTTAGCCTGAGTTATGAAAATCTGAAACAAAATATGTCGAAAGAAAACAAAATTGGTTTTCTATTAAATCTCGAGTCATTATTTGATGTTAGCTCAACTTTGACTTTATCACAGCCAATTGGTATCATTAATATTACTACATCAATTGGAGATTGCATTGTTTGGAGTTTTGTAGTGGCACCAAATAGTACAGTTGTTTTTACCCAAAAATCCCAAACAGATGCTTCTGGCATTTTAGACTTGAGTTTTCCAACAGGAGTCGCGGGATTACCAGATGGGCATTATTCATTGGTTGTTTTTGCCCAAAGTCAGATTGGGATTTATGCTGTTGATTATGAAGAGGTTGTTATCGGAACTGAAACTAATTTCGGATTACAATTAATTGTTCAAGAGAACATTTCAAATAATGGATTGGCAAATATTCAAACATCTTTTGTGGGATCACTAATCAGTTTAAGTGCTATTGTTTTGTATCCTTATACAGAAGGAAATGAGCAATATGGCAATGAATCAGCAATAGTCAGTAGTCCAAGTACTACTGAGACCTTTGATCTAAGAATTCCAACTAATGGTACTTGTGTTACTTTAGTAACTGCAGATTCAGTTACTGGTTTCCAAAGAAGTGAGTTTGTTTATCCTTCACAATTAAGTGAGCAATTTGGCACTATATACGGTGCTGATTTGATACCAGAAAATAAGCAAATCGTGAAAATAGAAAAAATCGTTGTTGTTAGGGAATGCTTATTCAAGGCGGTGTTATATGTATGGCCTCAATATCTAAGTTAAAAATTCGACACAAAAAGAAAGGACAACTATTCCTGATAGAAGTCTTCATAGCATTATCAGTGCTAATTTTATTGATGATTGCTATTTATCAAGTTGAATTTTCTACAGATAAAACCTATCCAGATAATTTATCCGAAATTGGTTATAACACTCTCGAATCTTTGAATAGTGCAGGAACTTTGAAGCCTTTAGTTTATAATTTAATGACAACAGAACTTGCTGACAGTATTGATAATGCTTTACCTGAAAATGTCTTCTGGCGATTATCCGTTGAAGATGATGCTGGAACGAATATTTTTAGTTTATACTGGGAAAGAATTCCACCAGCTGATGCATCAGTTGGAGCTACAGATTACTTTCTGTTTGGGTATGATACCATCTTGAATCAGTATAGAGTGATTCACTTAGAATTATGGCGATTGGTTGGGTGAAAAAATGAAACGCAACAAAATCAAACAATTCATGAAAGATAACAAAAGAGGACAAATCTTTCTGGTTTGCGCCGTAATTATGACAATCTACATGTTATCTTTTATCAATATTGTTTACGAATTAAACCGAACCCAATACACAGAAGGACTGGAAATAGAAGAATTCCAATCAGCATTTGATAATTTTAGAACGGAAACAAACGATTATGTCATATCTATGCTAGCGAATTTCTCGCAACCAGCTACTATAATTGATAGCAATACTACCGCGGGTCTCATCTTACAAGATTGGCTTGATTTCGCAGAAGTACAAATGCTAGGGAAAGGATATATTGCTGTTTTCGAGATAGACGAATTAATTCCCGCTGTTCTACCAGTTGAATTAGTAAGTACTAATGGACGCATGTCCTTCAGGGGTGACATTGATGTTTATATGGAATGCAATTACATGTCTATTGTAACCCAATTAAGCTATAATGTCAACTATACTCTCACTTACACAAATACAGCTACAAATGCGATTATTGACTTCTATTATGAAACAGTTTTTGGAATTACTTATCTAGGCTACTCGCAAGTAACAGTAAATGCTGCTGCAACAACAGATCTTTACAATGGTACCTATATTTATTCTGCTCCATTGGTTCCTGGAGATGTTGTGATAGGAGTTTCTGCTGAACAAGTTCTAGTAACACTGAACGTGTAGAAAGATAATTTTCCCCCATTTTTCTTTCAGAAATTAGATATTGACGTTAATTGCTATTCGAACAGCTTTCTCTATAATATCTAACGGTAGAGATGCAAATGGTCTTGGTTTTTCTGCTGCTTGTGATGGCAGATAGGGTATGTGTATGAATCCGTATTTAATATGATTCTGATTTTTGTTGACTAGGTGATGTAAAACTCCGTAAATTAAGTTATTACAAACATATGTTCCAGCTGAATTTGATATTATTGCAGGGATACCTGCTTTCTTCATTTCTTGGTAAGTTTTTCTAACATCAATAGTTGTGAAATATGCAGCAGGACCATTAGCAGCTATTAATTCATCTCTTGGTTTGTTGTTTGCATTATCTGCATGATCAGTATCCTTCATATTTAATCCAATTCTCTCAATTGAAACTACCATTCTTCCTGCGGCTTGTCCTAAAGAGAGGATTAAGTCAGGTTTTATTTTTTCAATAGATGAAATTAATTCAGTAATGGCTTCCCCAAAAACAACTGGTAATCTAATCGTTGTTAATGCTATGCCCGGGATTTCTTCTTTTGCCATCTTTTTTATTAACTCTAAGGCCGGATTTATTTTGTCCTTACCAAAAGGGACAAAACCCGTTAATAGCACTTTTTTCATAATTTAACCCACCAAATTATCTTGTTTTATGAATTAAAAAATGATATCCTTCTTTGTAAATAAAATTTGATAATTTCGAAAGGTTATTTTAGCTTAAAACCGAAGATTCTTTATTAACTACAATAAGGGTTATTCTGGAGTAAAAAATATGAGTACCGAAGATGTAATTATTCGTTGCCCGATATGTAACGAAGTCTCTCCTCAAGGGTACTTACTTTGTCCATTTTGTGGAGCAGATTTAACAGTTACATATGAGCAAAAGATTTTCGCTCCAGTTACATACAAAGAAGTTTGGTTCAGAATTAAATCTCTTATTGTGAAACCAAGAGTTATTGCTCAAGAAATTGCAGATAATCCTGATTCGAAAGGAGCTTTCTTATTCATTGTAGCAATTTCACTTGGATTATCTCTACAAGTATTATCATTTGTTATGCACACAAGATTACTTGATAAGAAGTTTTATCCAGTTGTTTTCCTTATTGGCTGGATAGCTATTTTACTTTTACCGACGCTTGTTTGGCTTTTAGGAAGCTGGGTTATCAGATTGATGACGCGATTATTAGGCGGAAAAGCTTCCAGAAAACAAATTCGTGCTGCAGTGGGTTATGGAATGATGCCTATTGTGTTTTCAGAACTCTTTACTGGTATTTTGTTTCTTATTGCCTTACCTTGGAGGAATCCTGATCCCAATGATTTTTCTGCGATTTTCAATGATATGAGTTCCATCAGACATTCCTTCATTGGTATAATTGGTTTAGTTATCCACTTTTTGGGACTTGCTGCATCAAGTATTTACATTGTCTTCATTGCAAAACCAGCATGTGAGTTTTCCTGGTTAGAAACAGCTATTGCTACCGGTATACCTATGATAGTCTATCTTATTTTGATGATTATTTATTATATGGGAACTTGAGCTGTTTCTTCAATTATTAAACACAACTCATAAATATCATTCATCTGCCGTATTATTTGTCTGAATAAAGTT
>DAOVHJ010000023.1 GCA_030671945.1 Candidatus Heimdallarchaeota archaeon | reverse complement strand
TGTATATTTCCACTTGGATCTGTTTTTACATCCATTAAACCATAATATTCACTTGCAGTATTACCAATTATTTCCTTGTCAGTCCAAATACCAGTTATATTGTTTTTCACATTATGATATAGAACCCAATCTCCATTGTATCGTCCTGACCAAAAAACATGAACATTATCTTCGGTATCTAGAGCTACTTTAATGTCATTAAGAGGGCTGTTGGGATCAACAACTTCTGGATCTTCCCAACCGTAATATCCGAGAACTTCATAGTCAGGAGTTAAAAGGGATCCAATATTGTTATCTCTTACTGATTGTCCAGTGAAATAATTTCCCCCGACCCACTCAATCGGTGATTCATTAATGTCCTCTGGATTAATGAATTCAATAGTTACTTGAGAGGATACATTAGTACTAGTAAATAAATTACCTAGTAATATGAAGTTTAATGCAATTATACTGTAGAGAAGTTTTCTAGACAACTTTACCATTAATAATACAACTCTAAATTCTACTTTAATTTTTCACTATATTTTCTATCGATGATTTAAATATTTTATAATCTTTGGATGACTCTTTCTTATGTTTATGAGAATCATATCTTAAAAGTTTTTCACTTGAGAATCTTATCTGAAGAAAAAGTAATAACAAAAAAGACCAAAAGTCGAAAAATAGTTGAGAATAATTGTTCTGAAATCATTTTCAAGTTGAGTCGAACATTTTATTAGTTACTTTACAGTGTGAAAAACAAAACCCGAGATTATCTTTTCCTCGGTCAACAGAAGTGAAAAGAAATCAAGTAACGGCAGATTTTATAATAGGAACTTTATCTGCTGTATACGAGAAATAAAATAGAACGAGGAATACAAAATGAACCTAAAAGGGCGTCATTTACTTACTCTTTTTGATTATACCCCTGAAGAGATGATTTATTTACTAGATCTTGGGGATGAACTCAAAAAGGAATTTAAAAAACATGGGGGGCATCCAGATCGAAAGCCCCTTAAAAAGAGTCTAGGGATGATGTTTGAGAAAACATCTACAAGAACCAGAGTTTCCTTTGAAACTGGGATCTGGGAATTAGGTGGTCAACCTCTTTTCTTGAGTTTTCGTGATACTCAACTTGTTGGAACTGGTGAATCCACTTCTGACACTGGGCAAGTTCTCTCAAGATATCTTGGAGGAATAATGGCTCGTGTGTTTAAGCACAAAACACTTACAGATCTCGCTGAACACTCATCTATTCCTATTATTAATGGATTATGCGACCTTTATCATCCCTGTCAAATTCTGGCTGACCTTCAAACTATTCGTGAACACAAAGGAAAGCTAAAAGGTTTGAAGCTAGTTTATGTTGGAGATGGCAATAATGTTGCACAATCACTTATGATTGGCTGTACAAAGATGGGCATGGATGTAACTATTGTTTGTCCTGATGATTACAAACCAGATTCTGAAATAACCAAAAAAGTTGCAAAAATTGCTGAGAAAATGGGCACTAAACTAGAAATAACTAAAGATATTCCAACTGGAGTCAAAGATGCAGACGTCATTTACACAGACACCTGGATTTCCATGGGTGAAGAAGCTCAGAAAGAAATTCGTTTAAAGATTTTCAAAGAATATACTGTTGATAAGAAATTGATGAGTTATGCAAAGAATGATGCAATTTTCTTACATTGTCTCCCAGCACATCGCGGTTACGAAGTAACTGATGAAGTCATTGATAGCAAACAAAGCATAGTTTTCGATGAAGCTGAAAATCGAAAACACTCACAAAAAGCAGTTATGCTTGCCTTAATGAGTGATTAAACAAAAGATTGAGGGATTTTCCCTCTTATTTTTCTTCTTTAAAATTACGTGGATTGGTGTCATCGGAATGAAACTAGAAAACCCAGTTATATTAACTACAAACCAAAATATCTGTGGAATTAATATCAGGAACGCAATACTTGATAATTGGGATTTTGTGGAATCCGGCGAAGTTTTTAATGGAACACCAATTTATCAGTTCAAAAACATTCGATTAGTTTGTTCCAAAAAGGATGTAATCAATGCTAATCATTGCGATGAGTTGAATGCTGATTTACTTTTCTATGGTTCTCGTCACAAAAGTGAAGCTAACAAACCTAGTTTATTAACACATGTAACTGGAAACCTCTCAGAAGATAACAGTCATGGTGGCAATCCTTTGGAACTGGCATATGCTTCTTCTAGAGCAATAAGAGAGTCTTATTTAGGATTACTTCAAGAAAAGGAAGTATTGGGATTAACTGATTTTGATGTTACTGTTGAAGCAACACATCATGGTCCTACATCTATGAAAACACCACTTATTTTTGTTGAAGTAGGCAGCACCGAAATTGAATATAAAAATAAACAAGCAATTTTGGCAGTTGCGAAAACTATAATGAATATTTGTCTTATTGAAGATGAAGACGCAATTAAACCTAGTATTTGCTTTGGTGGTGGACATTATGCTACAAGATTCGATGAATTAATGGAAATAACACCAGTTGCTATAGGACATATTTTACCAAAATATCGTCGCCCGAATTTGACAATACGAATAGTTGAACAAATGATTGAAAAAACTGTTGAAAAAGTAAAATGGGCAATTATTGATAGAAGTAGCTTAAATGCAGAACAAATTCAAATAATTAAAGATGGGTGTTCTAAATTTGGAGTGGAGGTCGTAAAAGCGAGAGATATTAAATACGGGAAAATCACTTAATTATTTTTTACTTCTCTTTTCTTCCATCTGTTTTTTTAGTTGATTACAACGTTCATACCAAAGTATTTCGTAATCCTTGTGACTTATTACTCGAGAACTCAAGTCAGCAATTGTGTAAATCTCATCTTGTTTACACCAATCAACACATACTTCATACATTTCCCAATCTAAATCTTCAGTTTCCCATTCTACTCTAACTTCTTGCCATCCTAATAGATGTGCTACATAGGCCCTCGTATGTCCATCCGAGTAAACAATATCATTCCCTAGCTTCTTCACAGGAATTATCTCAAGAGTTTCTTTTTTGTTAGGATCAAGTTTTTCTTGAATTTTCACTAGTTTCCTCTTGCTAATGTATAATTGACTTGGTTGTATTTCTTTTAAATTCATAAGAAAAATTGAATCCATTTTCTGAAAATGCTCCTTTTAGTCTGTAAAGAAATCATCCAGAGTAGTTTTTTTCTTAGCATCTGTAATTGATGGTTTATTCTCTGTTGATGTTATCGGTATTTTCTTTTTAATTTCCTTTTGTATTTTTGGTTTTTTAGCTATTTTTTGTTGACTTTGTTCTTCCTTTTTCCTTAAAGGAATTGCGGGGATTTCTAATTCATTGGTTATGGCTTTTGCTAGTTTTTCCTCGAGACCATACATTGTGAATATAAGTTCTGGAGATACTTCTTTGATATACTCAATTAACTCATGATAGTTTGCATGTGATGAAAGTGGGAAAGCAGCATCGTAATCCTTGTACATGAACCTAGAAGCCATCCCAGTTACAATCGCACTACGATAATTGACATGTTCTTTGATGAAATATGGCACTATTTTTTTCTCTCGAGGTTGTATGATAATAGCTTCGCCATCACGTAATATTTCGCGCCCTTCTTCTGATTTAGAATCAAAGTATTCCAATTGAATCCCGTGTTTTTGATAAACATCACTAATGGGGGTAACTTCTCCATGAGTTACCACTCTGAGGTTAGTGAGATTGTTAAACATCTTGATTAGTTCTTGGGCTGAACCTAGTTTACCAGCTGAAAATACGACATTTCGTTTCTCTTTTATAACATCAGCAGACCATTTCAGAATATCCATAGAGATTTCTTCTCGAGATGGAAAAACTAATTCTGGAGAACCAAAAGTTGCTTCAATAACAAGTATGTCTGCATCAATTTTTGTAACAGGTTCTTTTATCGTTAATTGTCCTCTTCCACCGATATCACTTGTAAATAAAAATACTTTATCATTATAATTAACAGAAACAGAAGCTGAACCTAAGACATGACCTGAAGAAACTAATCTCACATCTAAATTAGGTATTTCAGGATCAAAAACAATTTTTTCATTAAATTGAGTAGGTTGAAAAGCAATCGGTCCTACAGGTTTTTTCTGACAAAAGAATAAATCAATAGTTTCTTGTGTAGCTCGGGTTCTTGGATTAGAATACATAAAAGCAAAATGATCGGAATGAGCATGAGTTACTATTGTTTGAGCATTTAGAGGAATTTTCGAGCTTTTTCCATCAATTAACAATTTTTGATTAGCTGGAAAATCGAATTGCAATCCATTTCGATAATAGAATTTGTATATGATTTACCCACCTTCAGTTAAATTCAACACACTCTTCAATTATTTCTGATAGACATTCTAATTCTTTAAATTATCTAGTATTGATTCTTTTTCAATAAAGAAAAAAGAAATAGAAGTGAACGACATTTCACTTAGTTTATTTCTTATCAGTTAATGTAATTCTTGCATCAACTACACTAACACCTTGTTCCATGGCAAATAAGGGGTTGATATCCAATTCTTTTATGTCATCAATTTGTGAGACCAATTGACTAATAATACATATTGTTTTGTTAAGAGCTTCAACATCTACTGGATTTTGTCCTCTTGCGCCGTATAGCATATCTTTGGATTTTATGCCATCAATCATATGTTGTGCTTCTTCTTTTCCAAAGGGAGCTACTCGAAAGACAACATCTTTTAAAATTTCAACATAAATACCACCAAGACCAAACATGACAACAGGTCCGAAGGATGGATCCCTTGATACACCAATAATTACTTCAGTTGCTTTTGGTACCATTTCGGTTACTAAGATTCCTCGGATTTTGGCGTCTGGATTGTATTTTAAAGAATTCTCTACTATTTCGTTGAAAGCATCTTCTACTGCAAAGATATCTTTAATATTGACGATAACACCGCCAGCTTCGCTTTTGTGTATGATATCCTCTGATACAACTTTCATAACAACAGGAAAACCGACCACTTTTGCAATTTCAACTGCATCATCAGCATTTTGAGCTAAATCATAACGAGGAACTTCCAAATTGCATAGCTTGAATATTTCTTTAGATTCATCTTCAAGCATTTGCACTCGTCCTTCCTTTCTTACTTTCTTGATGATTGCCTTAATTTCTTTTATTGGTAATTGTATTGGTTTAAGTTCACCAATTTTCTCATGTTCTTCGATGAATTCATCCCAACGATATAATGCTGCAAGTGAAGAAATCGCTTTTTCCGGAAGATCATAAGCAGGTATCTCTTGCTCATTAAGCTTGTCTACCATTTCTTCTACTGCTTCGCCACCAATGCTAGCAATGACAAAAGGTTTCTTCTTCTTTTGAGCTTTTAATACCTCAATTACATAATCAGCAAGCAAATCAGGACTGGTTGTAGCAGTTTGACAATAAAGAACAACTATAGCATCAATTTCTTTTGCTTGAAAAGCAGCTTCAATAGCTTTCTTGTAAGCAAGTTCACCACCGCCACCTGTGATATCAATTGGATTCTTTGTAGAACCAAAAGGTGGCATAATATCTGGTTTGAAGAATAGTTCCTTCAGTTTTTCTTGATCATCGTAAAGTTCAAGATTCGCATCCTCAGCAGCATCTGTTGCCATAACACCTACTCCACCACCATTTGTTATTATTACAACATTCTTTCCTTCAGGTCGAAGATTATTTGTTATACACCTTGCCCAATCGAATGCTTCAGAAGCATCAATTGCTCTGAGTACGCCCATTTGTTTGAAAGCTGCAGAATAGATCTTATCTGAACCTGCAAGGCTCCCTGTGTGACTTGCAGCAGCAACTGCTCCTCTCACTGACCGTCCTGCTTTCAAAGCAATAATCGGCTTTTTCATACCAACATCTTTGAAAACCTTCATTGCTACTTGTCCCTCTCTTAATCCTTCAACATACAGAAGAATTGCTGTGGTATTTGGATCATCTTTCAAGTAGTTGAACAGAAGCTCACTTTCACCGATTTGTGCTTTATTGCCAATACTAATTATCGATGAGAGACCGATTTTATTAGTAATTGTCCAACCCATCAGAGCAATTCCCAAAGCTCCACTTTGAGTTATGAATGCTAATTTTCCAGGTTTTACATCAGATGGACCAAATGAGGCGTTTAGGTTTGAAGGAGCATAAACCATTCCAAAAATATTTGGACCGATAAATGGCATATTGTATTTTTCTGCAATTTTCACTAGTTTTTCTTCTGTTTTGTGATCACCTACTTCTGCAAAACCACTAGTAATTAATGCGACAGATTTAACTCCTTTTTTACCACATTCCTCAAAAACAGCAGGAACAAATTTCGCTGGAATTGATATAACAGCGAAGTCTATTTCACCAGGAACATCAGAAATCGATTTATAGACTTTCTTTCCAAGAATCTCCGTTTCTCTCAAATTGATTGGATAGATTTCACCCTTAAATCCGTAGGAAATAATATTATCCATTATTTCATATCCAATCTTTCCGGGCTTCTTAGAAGCTCCAATAACTGCGATAGTTTTTGGCTCGAACATATATTTCAGGCCAGGATATTTTTTAATTTTTGACACCTCGTATTTCGTTTCAAATCATTTTCATCCGATTTTGAAACCTTTCAATTTTACAGTTTGTTCGAATTTTTTCAGCTCGTTTAAATGCCCTAGGGCTTTATAGCTTCTAGTCAAAACAAAGGAAAAATAAAAGTTTGGGTGGTGTCCGTATTTAATTTCTAAAATTAAAAACGACTATCATAGACACCTTTATCGACTTCTTTTTGAACTTCTCGTGGATCTTTGCCTTCACAAGTGATTTTGCAGCTGAGCGCAGTTCCTAAAATCTCTTTCACAAGAGTTTTAGTGGAAGAAGCAAAGCTACCTTCTCTTTTGATATCAACAATTTTCAAAATTTGATCCATGGTTATGTTGCCAATAAATGGTTCTTCAGGTACTTCTTCAGTTGACCCATGACCACCTTTCGCTAGTCCGGCTTCTTTAAGAATAAGTCCACTGGTTGTAGGAAGACCAACTTTTACCTCAAAAGATCTGTCTGGTTTTATAATGATTGTAACTGGAACCTTCATACCTTGGAATTTGGAAGTTTCTTGATTGATTTTACCGATAACTGCACCTATGTTCACTCCAGTTGGACCTAAGGCTGGTCCTAATGGTGGAGCTGGAGAAGCTCTTCCTCCTTCGATTAGACATTTAATTTCTTGGTTAGCCATTCTTAGCACCTAGTAAATCAAAAGCGATTAAATGGATTATTTAAGAGTTTTCTAAGACTCGATTATTTATTATGATGTGTTTTATTCCTTAGTTATTCAGTTTTTTTACAAGTTGCACAGATAGTCTAGTATACAAAGCTTTTTTTCTTGCGGGTTCCAAAATATTGAGTAACGTTTAGGATGTTTGAATGAATATGTCACAGAAATTAAGGACAAGGTGCTTTACAGGACTTTTTTGTCTCACATTTATTATCTCTTTTCTCGTTATAAATCAAAATAGTGTTTCAAATAATGGCAATATCTTGAAAGTGGATCAAAGTGATTTCCAAATCAATTTGACACCAAATACAATCCTATTAGAAGAGACACTAAAGATATCAAGCACAGGTTTAAACTCTACCCATACTAGAATTCTTTACAATCCTACTACTCAAAGAGTAGGAGTTTCTTGGGTTGATTTATTTCAACCTTACACCCCAGCAGCAATTAGCTCAGTAAAATTTGCTATTGGAAATTCAAGTACTTCTTGGGGTTCGACAGTTGATGTGGCATCAGTAACAGATACAATATTAATGGGATATAATCCTACACAAGATATGAATGGAACAATTCATTTTATTTTTGATGAATTTTCTGTTGATAATTATGATATAAATGATGTTCCAGTTGAGAATGAAATTTCTGTTCAATCTAAGGAAAGCGTTGTTAGTAATAGTGGAAACTCTACATCTCCAGTAACAATTTTAGGTTTGAACGGTCTCGTTCACCTAGTTTGGATAGACACAACAGACAATCCGAATGGTGATTTATACTATAGAAATTATAATGCAACTGGTGATAGTTGGAGTACACCAACCACCAGAATTACAAATGGAGCAGAGGTGTTAGGTGATTCTCCGCCTACACTAGCTTTTGATGAAAATAATACTCTCCATTTAATGTGGGTGGATAAACGAGCTAGTGACCAAGAAATTTATTATTCATACCTAGATGAAGGTTCGGCATGGTCCTCTGAAGAAAAAATCACAACAGTAGCTTATGCCCCTATAAATCCTAGATTGACATTTGATAATTCAAGTAAAAAACTCCTGCTATTATTTAGAGATAATGGAACTTCCACGAATCTATATTATACAAATGCACAAGCAAAGCAAGGAGCAGGGTTATGGACTTCTTCTGTGGTTGTAAATTCTTATGTAGCGCCAAATAGTGATTATGATATTTGTGCAGACACTTTAGGAAATAATATTCTTGTTTTTGAACAGTTTGCTAGTAATCGTTATACAATTTATTTAAGACATAAAAATACAAATGCATCTAGCTGGGGAGCTAATCAACGAATCAGTTCTTATGATAAACCAGCACATGATCCGTCTGTAACTGCTGATTTGAATGGATCCTTTTATTTTGCTTATGCAGAGGAATACCAAAGTGATACTACTGAAATATATCTAACATATGGAGCTCTTGACTCTGATACAGATGGCTTGTCTGATTACGATGAGATAAATATACACGGCACAGATCCATTTGATGCGGATTCTGATAATGATAAATTACCTGATGGGGCTGAAGTAAACATCTATCTTACAAATCCATTAAGTTCAGATTCTGACAGTGATTTGATGCCTGATTTCTATGAAGTAGATTATAATTTTGATCCAAACAATTCCACAGATGCTTCTCTTGATTATGACAATGACGATTTAACTAACCTTGAGGAGTATTTAGAAGGAACAAGTCCGATTAATTCTGATTCCGATGGAGATTCTCTCTCTGATGGTTCTGAGGTTAATGTTCATAATACCGATCCATTGGACATTGACACAGATGCTGATGATTTACCCGATAATTATGAAGTGCAATGGGGTTTAGATCCAAATATATGGGATGATATTTCTGCAGATCCAGACGGAGATGGTCTTGCTACTGAAACTGAGTTTTATATAGGAACTGATCCAACAAACTCAGATACTGATTCTGATGGTGCTTCTGATTTTGATGAATATCGATATGGGACTGATCCATTAGACCCAGATGATTATCCGGATATTGATGGTGGTGTTGCAGATTATCGTGATTTGTTTATTGGTTTAGGTGTTGGTATTGGTACACTTGTTTTCTTCCTTGGAATTTCTATTCTAATTGCTCGTCAATTCAGACCACAAGATAGAGCAAAAAGAAAGGCTCTTGAGCGAGATGAAAAAGAATTTTTCACAGATCAAACAGAAAAAGGTCGTAAAATGACTTACGAAATGGAAGAAAAAGAAGCAATAAAATCAATTTTAGAGAAACGTAGGGATCAACCTGCTACACCTAAAATTCTCCCTGAAGCCAAGGATACTGTTGAAGAAGAATTGCCTGATGAGACAAAAGCACCACCAAAGGAAGTAGGTCCTACTTTTGAGGAAATCATTAAATCAAAGAAAGAAACAATGAAAGAAGCTATCGTGGCATTGAAGAATTATGACAAACAACTCGATGATCTTATTAAACAGAAAATGACTGCATTCACAATTAATACCGCATCTCGAGAAGCTTTAGCTGAATTTGCTATTGATTCACAAGCGCTTCTTGGAGAAGCAAAAGCAATTTGGACTTCCACAATTCTACCATTAATTAAGGGTTATGAAGAACCCCTTCACATTGATACTTTAGAAGCTGAAAGTATCATAGATGATTGTAGTGCTTCCTTTGATAAGATTCTTGAAATCCTTGTGAATCGTGAGATGGCAATTGTAGACGAAGAAGCAAAAAGAGAAGAAATACGACAACTGGCACTCAAAGCAGTTGATGATCAAGAAGAGAAAACTTCCGAAGAAGTAGAAGAAGAAGAAAAAGAACCGGAAAATAATGAAGATTCCGAGGTGTAATACTTACACCTCTATCTTTTCTTTGCCAAACATTTGTAGAAATTTCTTATATGTCTCTTCGCTATAAAGAACAATTTTCACTTCTTGTAAGTAATTTGATTTAAAATTTAAAATTACTCCAGCCATTATTTTTGCACAATCTTCTTCTGGAAATCCTGCTACTCCAGTTCCAATTGCTGGGAAAGCTATAGATCTTAATTCTAGTTTTTCAGCTATTTTTAAGCTGTTCAATACACTATTTTCTAGAAATTCTTTTGTTATGAAACCATCACTTCTCATTCCAGCAGCATGTATTACATATTTAGCTTCTAATTTTCCTGCGGTTGTTTCTATTGCTTCTCCAGGTTGAATTGGTCCTTTACTCATTGCTTCTGTTTCTATTTCCCTTCCACCTTTCCGTTTCAAAGCTCCAGCTACACCTAGACCCATCCACAGCTCATTATTCGCTGCATTAACAAGTGCATCTGCTTTAATTTCCGTTATGTCACCTTGTATAATGGAAATAATCATTGTTTTATCACCACAGTCAATAATTTTGTCAGAATTTCAGACCTGTTTTCCAACCCAAGAAAGTATAGAGATCTGTTTCTGTTTCCGCAAGTTTCTCGAGAGGTTTACCAACCCCATGCCCAGCTTGTCCTTCTACGAAAAGCAAAATCGGTTCTTGTGAAGCATTTGCCCATTGCATTAACGCAGTCATTTTCATAGCATGTAAGGCATCAACTCGAGAGTCTGAAGCTGCAGCAACTAGATATGTTGCGGGGAAATTTGTTCCTTTCTTTACATTATGATATGGGGAATACTTTAAGATATATTTGAACTGCTCGGGGTCTTCAGAGGATCCATATTCTGGAATCCAGTACCTAGCTATACTAAACAGATGATATCGAATCATATCTAAGAGTGGAACTCCAACATAAACCGCTCCAAACAAATCTGGTTCTTGAGTTATAGCTACTCCAGTTAATAGACCACCATTGCTTCGTCCATTTATACTCAAATGCTTTTGTGAGGTATAATTATTTTTTATGAGCCATTTTGCAGCATAAATAAAATCATCGAATACATTTTGTTTCTTCTCCAACATCCCAGCTTTATGCCATTCCTCACCGTATTCTGACCCACCTCGTAAATTAGCAACAGCAATTATTCCGTTATTTTCTAACCAGAAAAATCTTGAGTATTTTAGATAGGGAGGTTTGATAGGAAGATTAAATCCACCATAGCCATTAAGCATTGTAGGATTAGTTCCATCTAGTTCTACACCTTTTTTGTGTACAATAAACATAGAAACTTTAGTTCCATCTTTTGACTCATACCACTCTTGTTTTACTATGTAATCATCAATATTTAGTGGTGGTTTAATTTCCTTGAAGATAGATAATTGCTGTGTTTTGATTTCATAATTATAGATGGTTGTTGGATAAAAGAAATTATTCAAAGCGAAGTAGAAACTATCTTGATCTTTTGCAGAAATAGTCCCTGCTCCTCCCATATTCAATATTGATGAATATTCTGGTAATTCAAGCTCTGAAAGAAGTTTGCCATTTTTTGAGTAGACTAGTACATAATCTGTTGCGTTTTTCATGACTTTCAAGAAGATATTATTTTTTGTAATTAAAGCCTGACTGATTATGTTGCCACTTTCCGGAATGACCAGTTGCCATTTGTCATTTGAAGGATCATTGATTTTGGTTCTATAGAGTGCTTTTTTTGGAACATCCTTATTCGTTAAAATCCAAATTTCATCATCCATTATAGACCCAGAGGTTATACTATCATCACCTACAATTACTTCTGTTAGTTCTCTGTTGTTCTCTAAATCCATTATATAGAGATCAAATTTTGTATATTTACTAACACCTATGAGTAAGTATTTGTTATCTTCTGATAAACTAATCGTGTAATGATTTGTTGGTGATCTTCCTTCTCCGAATATTTTCTCATCATTATGCCAGTCATTTCCAATAATGTGTAAGAAAACGTGTTTATTGTAATTCTCTTGACCTTTAGGAACAGTGCCTGGTTCAGGATATCTAGTATAATAGAAACCGGATTCATCAGACAACCAAGCAAAACTACAGAAGCGAGTTCTTGGAATTTTATCAGCTAAAATTTCACCTGTTTCTACATTTTTGATATGCAAGAGACTCCATTCATCACCATTATTTGAGAGACCATATACGATAAATTTTGCAGTTGGTGATACAAAATACCAATCTAGAGCGACTGGATTTTCCTTACTTAATTCGTTGGGATTAACTAAGATTTTTGGTTCTCCAGTTTTTCTTTTTTGTACATATAGAATAGGTTGACTTTCGGTGGTAGCTTTTTGGAAGAAAATGAGTCCTTTCTTTTCTTTTGGAACAGAAATGGTTCCAAGTGATAGATAATCTTTGATTTTTTCAAAGACTTTTTTATAATTAGGAATTTTCTCAATCTTTTCTTTTGTGAATTGGTTTTGCTTGTCCAACCAATCTATTACTTTTTGATCCTCATAATTTTCTAGCCATCTGTAAGGATCTTTGATTTCTTTCCCATGTATTATCTCAACAACCTCTTTCTGTTCGGTTTCAGGATATTTCAAAACTTTTTCACCTAACCTCAGTTAATTTGCATAATTATAAATTATATTACTTTTAAGGTTTTATTGAAATCTCCTGGTTTAATGAATTAACTACTATTTATGCTCTAGAATCATAATTGTTATTAGAAGAAAGTTATTTCCTAGAAAAAAGCAAAGAACTGATAAATTTATATTTAACCTTTATCTATTTCAGATGGACTGTTAAATCAGAATTGGTTGAGAGAGCAAAATGACATCAACGAAACAAACTGTCGTTACAAAAATTACTGAAGATGAAAAATTACTTGTCGGATTAATAATTAATCCAATTGCTGGTGTGGGGGGTAGAATTGGTTTAAAGGGAAGTGATAACGCTAAAGAGATTTGGGAGAAATTGAATTCTGGGGAAGGGAGGAAAGTATCACAAGATCGAACGAAAAGGTTTCTTAAAATAATCTTGGATTTAAAAGAACAAATCCATTTTCTAACTTTTACAGGTGAAATGGGAGAAGATGTTTTAAAAGAGCTTGATTTTAATTTTGAAATTGTCGGAAAAAGTAAGAAAGAAAAACCAACTCGTGAAGATACCAAAAAAGCAGCAAAGGAATTTCTTGATAGAGGAGTAAAACTAATTGTCTTTATTGGTGGGGATGGAACTGCGTGTGACATTTTTGACGCTGTGCAAGAAAAAGTACCACTTTTAGCTGTTCCTAGT
Organism: Candidatus Heimdallarchaeota archaeon; assembly: GCA_030671945.1. Taxonomy (GTDB): domain Archaea; phylum Asgardarchaeota; class Heimdallarchaeia; order JABLTI01; family JABLTI01; genus JABLTI01. The sequence continues at coordinate 1,015 of DAOVHJ010000023.1, read as the reverse complement.
GGTGTAAAAATGCATTCTGCTTGTTTCGCTTTAAATCCTGAGATCGCTGGTATGATCTTAAAGCAATTTCATAGTGGGGAATTGAATCTAACACAATCAGAAGTCATGGATATTGATGAAGAAGCATTTCGTGCAGGAAGACTTAGTGCTGAATTGAAAGGAATGGTTACTATACCATATTTACGAGCTGCATTCCAAGGTGGAAAAATGTCTTCTCCTTCATCATTTGATGAGAAACACGACCAGATGGTTATTGCAGAAAGAGTTAATGATGACATGGTTAGAGATACTTTGTATCTATTGGGCTCAGGATCAACATGCAAAGCAGTTGCAAATTATCTTAAATTAGAAAAAACCTTGTTGGGAGTAGATGCTATTTATAATCGCAAGTTAATTGCATTAGATCTAAATGAGCAAAAAATGTTAGAATTATTAGAGCAATATCCAAAATCAAAAATTATTGTTACTGTCATTGGTAACCAAGGCTTTGTTTTTGGTCGAGGAAATCAGCAGATTTCACCCCTGGTTATCAAGAAAGTTGGTATTGATAATATTATTCTTATTGCGACTGTAAGTAAACTTGAGAAAACAGAGAAATTAAGAGTTGATACTGGTGATCTTGAACTTGACAAGGAACTTCAGGGATTCATCAGAGTCGTGACTAGTTATCATGAAGATATTTTGATGAGAATTGAAGAATAAAAAAATAAGTGAATGAGAAGTGAATTACTTCTCTTCTTCTTTCTGTTTCAACATTCGCCAAGTTAGAATTGGTTCTTTCGCTGCTAAGACTTCATCAATTCGACCAACAGGTGTGTTTTGTGGAGCACTAAGAACAATTTCTGGATTCTCTTTGCTTTCTTTCAAGATTTGTTTCATTGCATCTGAGAAGTCATCTAAAGTTTGTTTTGTTTCAGTCTCTGTTGGTTCAACCATAAGTGCTTCATGAACTATTAATGGGAAATAGATAGTTGGTGCATGAAAACCAAGATCTAGAAGTCTTTTGGCTACATCT
>DAOVHJ010000256.1 GCA_030671945.1 Candidatus Heimdallarchaeota archaeon | reverse complement strand
TCATTGGTGTTGGGTGTAGGTTTTTCTACTTCTTTGTGTTGAAGAACCTCCGGTAGTCCGTATTTTTCATATACAATTGCTTTCATAATAATTCAACCACAGTTATTACTACTTTCCCATGAGTACCTTCTTCATAATATCGGATTGCATTTGCTACATCACTTAATGGGAAACGTTTGCTTATAACAGGTACGACCTTTCCAGCTTCAACAAGCTCTTTCAAAATATACAGATCCTTAGCGTTCTTTTTACCCATGAATGAAGCAACTTTTTTACTCCCAAACATTGAAATTATAGGACCTAAGAACAGAGAATTTGGATTCCATCCAGCAGCAATGTAAATTCCCTTTGGATTCAATGCGCGTTTATAAGCCTTAATCGAGTGACTTACTGCAATGTCAAAAATCAAGTCATAGCGCTCTTTACTTTTGGTGAAATCTTCTTGAGTATAATCAATGACATGGTCTGCTCCAATCGATTGTACTAATTCTAAATTAGTAGTACTGCAAACGCCAGTAACATCAGCTCCGAATGATTTGGCAATCTGCACAGCAAACACACCTATACCACCTGACGCACCATTAATCAAAACCTTTTGACCTGACTGAATCTTTCCATGATTACGAAGACCCTGCAGGGCGACGATTGACGCTTGAGGTATGGCCGCTGCTTCCTCAAATGACTTATTGGTTGGTTTCAGTGCTATTGCGTTTTCAGGAACTGATACATATTCGGCAAAACCACCCCAGTTATCCGAGCCTAAATCCCCGTATACTTCATCACCTGGTTGAAACTGTTTTACGTTGCTGCCAACCGATTCAATCTTTCCTGAAATGTCAGCTCCAAGTATCTTGTTTTTTGGTTTGAACAACCCCTGCCATAAACGTCCTAAGTAAGGCTTACCTCTAACAAAACCCGAATCAGAAAAATTTACCGCTGAAGCATGAATTTCTATCAGTACTTCATTGTCCTTGGGAGTAGGTTTTTCTATCTCTTTTAATTCAAGAACATCTAATGTTCCATATTTTTCATATACAATTGCTTTCATCATTAATCCTCAATTTTGTTATTTCTTATTAATTACTACAGTTATTACTACATTTCCCTTCTTATGACCAGCTTCAACATACCTATGAGCCTCGACAATCTGTTCCATCGAATAGCGTTTGTCTATGATTGTTTTGAGCTTTCCTGCTTCGATAAGTTCTTTGAGAAAAATTATATTTTCAATCTTTTCTTTGCCACCGGAATCCTTGTCAACATCAAGGTAAATTCCTGTCTTTTTCAGTAATTTTTTACATTGTGAAGAAGAAGTCTTGCTTACAGCATCAAAGATAACATCATATGTTTCTTCGCTTTGTGTAAAGTCTTCTTTTTTGTAATCAATGACTTTATCGGCTCCAAGAGATTTTACCATTTTTACATTAGTTGTACTGCAAACCCCAGTGACCTCTGCACCGAATGATTTGGCAAGTTGTACTGCAAATGTTCCTACACTTCCTGAAGCTCCATAGATCAAAACTTTTTGTCCTTTCTGGATGTTTGCTTTTCTAAGAACAATCAATGCGGTAGCTCCTCCAGTAACTACACCTGCAGCAGCTTCTTCATAGGTCATATTAGTAGGTTTTATTGCTAGTATACCATCTTCAGGCATGCATTTGTACTCAGCATAACCACCAAAATCCTCTGAAAAGGTAGAAGCAAAAACTTGGTCTCCTTTCTTGAACAGTGTTACATCTTTGCCAATTGTTTCAATTTCTCCAGCTAATTCCATCCCAAGTATAGCTCTCTTTGGTTTTCTAAAACCTAAATACATTCGTGCGAAGAGCCATTGCGCGCGAGGAACATCGAATTTTCGCATTCTCACATCGCCTCTATGTACTGTTGTCGCATGTACTTTAATCAGTACTTCATTGTCTTTGGGAGTTGGTTTTTCTACTTCTTTAAGTTGAAGAACTTCGGGTGGGCCATATTTTTCAAATATTATTGCTTTCATCATTGTCCTAAACACTCAAATCTAGTTTGCATATTCTCTTTAAGTAATTTATGGATAAGAAGAAGTAATAGTTGAGCGTGTAAAATCACTCACGCTCATTTACTAGGAATAACTTTCATTTGTTTTCTTGGAAACATTACATTGTAAATAATAAAAAGTAAAATGAGAAAAACGCCTTCTAAAACTAGAGTTAACCAGTAACCAACAATTAACGAAAGGATGAATCCCGCAGTTAATACAAACATGATTACTAGGATACTAATAATTTTTAGCTCCTTATACTTTGTATTTACTTCTTCGATCACATATTTGTATTTGAATTTACCAAAAAGGAATATTTTCAAAAATAATCCAATTATACCTACAATAAATATTACTGGAAGCAGAGCAACAGTCATTAGAAGGATATCCAGAAAGAGAGGTTTCTTTAATTGAAGAAGTATGGCTACTAAAACCATTAATGGAACAGTTGAGAAGAGAAATGGGAGTTTAGCTTTAATCTGATCTCGTATATTGATTGGCAGTGATGAGGTAATTGTTTCTCCACCAGTTTCTATACTCGTAACACCTATTATTATGAAAAATGTTGAGAAAATGGCAAAACTCATTATGTATAACACTATTGCAGGAATTCCAGTACTCCCAACTACTTCCTTAAGTGCAAATGCAAAAGCAGTTGAAATAGGAATCATAATTGGCATAATCATGTAAGTGATTGTTTGCAACTCTCGAGTAATAACAGCCAAATCTCGTCTAAGATAAGCCCGTGTAGGTCGACTAACTTTAACCTCAATAATAGTGGGTTTCTTCTGTGTCCGCTTCTTCTTTGTTTTACTTTCTATTGAAGTAATATCCTGTAATGTTCGTAATGCTTTTCTGAAGAGAAGAATAGCTAAGCCAATTTGTAGAACAGTACCAACCACAGATCCAACAATAACTAGTGTTGGAACTTTTGTGAGACCTATGGCTATACTGGTTAATAGAAATCCCCCTGAAAATGGAAATGGTATGAAACTTAGGATAATATTAACAATATCAGCGGTTTGAGTTGTTATGAATTGATTAGCAGGATCGAATAACAAGGGTATTTTTGTGATGGCCATCTGTATCGTAAATGAAGCAAGCATTGTGAAAATCAAATAGATCAACATACTACCGATGCGGATGAAATTAGCTACTTTGTTGTTTTCCTCTTGATCTTCCATTACTTTAGCCATTTTTCGTCCTAACAGAATTACTATGCTAATATTGAATACTGTGTTCGCTAAATTAACAATAATACAAACCCCGATCATCAGAAAATTCCTACCCAACCCTATCCCCAAACCACTTGGTAAATTGATACCAATAATCGCACCAACAGGTAAAACGAGAAACAAGACAATCGTTTGGATGTTAATTCCTCTGAAGAATGTGAAAAAGCTAATTTTGCTAATATCTTTTCGCGAATAAGGTAATGTGCTAATCCAGGTGTAAGGTTCTTTTGATAAATATCCCCAAGTAAAGGTAACAGAGAAAAGAATCAATATTATTGGCTGCAATAACATAAAACCACTAACAGATAGTCCGCCTGCAAAGAGATTCCAAGTATCTTCAACTGCTGGTATCACAGAAACTATATTGATCTGCATAAAGGAAGTTACAGGTATAGCTGTAAAAACAACAATATAAATAGCAACTAGAATTTTCATAATAACAGATTGAGCAGAAAAGTTTCTTTTTTTATTACCAATTCTCTCTAGAAGCTTTGCTTTGTTACTACCAGCTGCTTGTAGTTGTGAATGAAGTATTGCTTCAGTGAAGACTTTCTTTGACACTTTGTAGAGTTCTTTATTTGAGTACTCCATTTCACTCACCTATTGTTTCCATTTCCAGTTAATTTCCTCAAATTATTAATTATGAGATTAACTGATTCATCCTGTTCAGTGAGTTTCAGGAAGATTTCTTCTAGGTCTGCTCCTGCTTTATCTGCCAGTTTCGATAACTCATCCATTGTGCCAGTAGCGACTGCTTTTCCTTTGTTAATAATACAAATCCTATCACAAACCTCCTCAGCAACTTCAAGGATATGAGTTGATAGGATAACAGAACCACCATTTTCTGCATGAAGCTCCAGGATTTCTTTCACAACCCTAGCAGATTTTGCATCTAATCCTGTAAGTGGTTCATCCATGATCAATAACTTAGGTTCATGTAACAATGCAGCAATGATTTGCATTTTCTGCTTATTTCCTCGAGATAGAGTTGCTACAAGTTTTTCATAATATTGTTCTGCTTCCAAGCTCTCAAGATATCTCTGCAATTTAATTGATACTTCTTCAGGTTTTAATTTACGAATAGATGAT
>DAOVHJ010000073.1 GCA_030671945.1 Candidatus Heimdallarchaeota archaeon | reverse complement strand
TAGCTTTTTTCTCAACAAAACCGTCTTCATAATACTCATAGGTAATTGATAATCCTTTATCACAGATAATATCAAAATTGCAATGTTCACAATGATAATATTTCTTGGGTTGATTTATTTTAGGAGGCCATGTATTAATAGAACAAGAAATACAAACATTCCGCATATCACATTGTAAATGTCTGCCTCTAACCGTCATGACTCTCAATCACTTCTTTTTATTATAAGATTCAGCTATGCCTGTTTTTTTTTTTGATATAGGTAAAACAATTAATATTGAAAAGCTAAATAACAAAAATTGGTAGTAGAAGAGAATTCGCTTGAGTCTACTTGTATCATTTAATATAATAATGTCAATTTAACTCAGGATGGAACCTTTACTCATCATAACTCTCTTTATCTGAAGAGAGATACCAATCTAAATAATCTTTTTTCTTCTTCTTTTCTTCATAATATGAGTCGTCTTCTTCTGGTTTTGATCCGAAATGTTCTCTTTTTGTTTTATCGAACTCAAATCGATTAACAACTAACCCACATGAAGTGCAAACATAGTTTGGTGGTTCGTATTCCATCTTGCCTTTACAATTTGGGCATTTTGGTGGCATTTTGTTATTTTCTCCAATTTATTAATTTGTTGTGTTTAAACCTTGCTTTTAAATACATACTTCATTATTATAATTCTATCGAATTAACATAAAATTATTCATTTAAATTCATACCTAATTTAAACTACAAAAAAGAAGTCTATGATTTCTTTTCTTTTGATCCAGATTCACTTGTTCGTTTATGTTTGGGTTTAACCACATTAAGAAGAATAGTTAATTTCTCTTTTAATTTCCAACAAATTCGGTAAAATTCAATAATATTCTCTATCTGTTCTAATTTATTATACAAATCAAAAGTCTCCAAAAAGACTTGTCGAATCTTACTTTCAGCTCGTACTTGCTTTAATGTTAGCGAAAAATCTTCTTTCCATTTCACTCCAATTTCGTTTTCTTCAAGATTGTTTAGAAGCTTCAACGAAATTACTACAAATTCGATTTCTGCTCTTACTTTCCAGATATCTGCGTATCCTTTTGTGTAATTCTCAGGATCTAATTTCTCATAGACTCTTTCAAGAACAACTCTTGAATCATCTATTCTTTGAACAATATCGTCACTAAGAGCCATTGCTATTTGTTCCTTTTAAAATACCTCTACCTTGTTCTTACTTTTCTTTCCGAATTAATCTGTCAATTCTTTTATCCACTCTTCCTTGGAGAATTAAATAACCATCAAATGGTTCTCGATCAGTAATTTCTCCTGCTAAATTTTTCTGCATTAATTCTTTAACAAATGGGATTTCTTTTGTGTGTCCTAGAACCCACATTGCTTTTACTAAAGCAACTTCTGGGAGCATATTAAATAATGGAATAACACCTGCTTCTAAGAGCATTCTCCCTGTTTCATACACATTCATTCCAGTGAATCCCCATAGACACTGAGTGGTCATAAAGATGGGTATATTTTTCTCTTTTGCACGAGAGATTGTTTTTATTAATTTTTGATTCACATGTCCCAAACCAGAACCTGCAATCACTAAACCACTATAATTGTTCTCAAAGAAATACTCTATTTGCTCTATTTTCATTCCTGGATAGCTAAAAATCAACCCAACATTTTCATCTAATTTAGCGTCAATCTCAAGATTCCCCTTTCGGTGGCTTCTCTTATGATAGCTTATTCCCGTGTTTTTGATTTTTCTGTTTTCAATCTTAGCTAATGGAATATCACCTATTGTTCGAAATGCATCTCTTCTACTGGAATGCATTTTTCTGACGCGAGTACCCCTATGAATCAAATTATATGCATCACCAGATGTTCCATGCATACAAACACAAATTTCTGCAATATCTGACTTTGCAGCAACATAAACACTGTTAATTAAATTGATTGCCGCATCACTTGAAGGTCTATCACTGCTTCTTTGAGAACCTACTAGTACAATTGGTCTATCAATATTTTTAAGCATGAATGATAAAGCAGCGGCTGTTAAATGTAAGGTATCAGTTCCGTGAGCAATAACAATCCCTGCAGGATTAATATTCTCTATGCAGCTAGCAATTTCATTAGCTAAGACAATCCAATCTGCTGGTTCAATATTTTCACTCAATTTCTGAAAAAGTTGTAAGGTTTCGAGATTGCATATCTTTTCCAATTCTGGAATTGCGTTATATAATTCCTGTGACGAAAATGCTGGAATAACTGCTCCTGTTCTGTAATCCAATTTTGAAGCAATAGTTCCTCCGGTTCCAATTAAAACAACCATAGGTTTTTTTGGATCTTTTTTAACCTTCTTATCTGAGATTGTATAATCAACTTGAACCTCGCCTGTGGTTTTAATCTCAACAATACTATCTAAGCTGATGCCAATATTATAACCCGAGGGCAATTTTATAATGATGTGTTTATCATCTCCTTGCTCACCGCGAGGAATTAGTACTCCTTTGAAAACTCCTTTTTTTGTTTTAACATTGATTTTGGACCATACTTTAATTTCTTGAGCTTCTAACCAAATTGCTGCTATACCACGATAATCGTTACTTGAATCCTCAGACATAATACATCCTCTCAGAAAATATGTTCTTCATTACTACTATTCATGATTGACCATTGTTTTCTTTAAATTTTTGTTTCTACAGTGCTTTTTACACACTAACAAAGTTTTATATTAATAGAAAATTGAATTATTTTAAGTTTAAGACAATATATAGGTTTAGAAGGAAGATATTAGACAACCGATTATTGTTTTAAATCAAAATTGAGAGGCTCCAAAAATGGCTCAAGCAGCTAAAACAAAACCACAAAAAGATTATTCCGCTTTAGGTTTAAAATGTGGTCTTGAATTACATCAACAATTAGAAACAGGACGAAAACTTTTCTGTCACTGTAAAACTGATCTGCGTTCAGATGAACCACAAGTAACAATTACCAGACATATGCGTCCAACCTTATCAGAACTAGGAGAGTACGACAAAGCTGCACTAATGGAATTCAAGAAACAAAAGAAAATCGTCTATGAAATACATGACTCAGTATGTAGTTATGAAATAGATGAAACCCCACCTTTTGATCCTGATCCAAATGCTATTGATTTAGCAATTACTATTGCCCGTTTATTGCAAATGGATATTCTCGATGAATTACATGTAAATAGAAAACAATATTTGGATGGATCAATTCCTACAGGTTTTCAAAGATCTATGATTGTTGGAATAGGTGGAAAGATAAAAGCTGCTGGAAAAGTAGTTAACTTAGATATGTTAGCGATTGAGGAAGATTCTTGCAGGGAGATTTCAAATATCGGGCGTACGATTACTTGGAGAGTAGATCGTTTAGGCATTCCTCTCGTTGAAATAGTAACTAAAACAATTGCAATTAGTGATCCATATGAAATCAAATTAATTGCTGAGGGGATAGGTCGTATACTTCGAGCTACTGGGAAAGTAAAACGAGGATTAGGAACAATTCGACAGGATTTGAATATAAGTATAGAACAGGGTTCTAGGATTGAAATAAAGGGTGTACAAGTCTTAGATATGTTGCCAGAATATGTCAAGCTAGAAGTTGACAGACAACTTGCTTTATTAGGGATTAAGGAATTTTTGGAAAAGAAGAAATTGACTTCGGAAACTTACATAGCTGAGTTTAAAGACTGTAAAAATGTTTTCGCAAAAACAACATCAAAATTGCTGAAAGAAGCAATAAAAGAAAAGCAACACATCGAGGGAGTCAAATTACCAGGTATGAAAGGTATTCTCAGCAAAAAAATCCAAGCTGAGAAAACATTTGGTAAAGAACTAGCTGAAAGAGTTCAAGTTATTACGGGTTTAGGTGGGATTTTGCATACTGATGAGCTCCTTAACTTTGGAGTTAAAGAGAAAGAAGTTGTGAGTTTGTATAAATTCTTCAAATGTAAAAGTACAGATGCAGTAGCTCTCGTAATAGGAAAGAAGGAAGATACAATTTCTGCATTATCTGAAATAATAATTCGAGTAAAAGAGATTTTTACTGGAGTACCGGAAGAAACAAGACATGCAAATGAGGATGGTACAACGAGCTTCAGACGATACCTCGGTGGTGCAGGAAGAATGTACCCCGATACTGATTCTTATCCAATAGTTATAACAAATGCTCGAATAAAACGAATAGATGAAGAATTACCAGAATTACCTGATAAAAAAGAAGAACGGTATATTAAAACTCTAAATTTGCCTGAGGATATCGCCAAAGAAATGGCTATCTCAACAAGAGCAGATTTGTTTGATGATCTCGTAAAAAATGGTATTGATCCAATACTTGTGGCTGTTACTCTTGAGCAAACTATGAAGGCTCTCGCAAGAGATAATGTGCCAATTGAGAACCTCGCTGACAAAAAAATAAAAGATATTTTCGAGTTGCTAAAAAATAAGAAAATAGCAAAAGAAGCTATAGAACCTTTACTGAAACACTTTGCTGAAAAACCAAAGGATAAAATGGATGCAGCCTTAGAACTATTAGAATTAGCACTTGTTTCAGAAAACCAACTAAGCCAAATTATTGATGGAGTCATCAAAGAGAATCTAGATTTCATAAAAGATAATGGACAACGAGCTCTTGGAAAACTAATGGGTCATGTAATGGAGCAAGTTAGAGGAAAAATTGATGGCAAACTTGTTAATGAGATGTTAAATAAAAAATTCAATGCAAAACTAGAAGAATTGGGATTGGAAACCTAATCTATATTACTTGGATAGTTCTTTTACGTCAATTGCCATTTTGATGACTCTACCATACCCCTCATCCACTTCCTCTAGAATTTCCCGTACTATCATATCATTTACTTTGTCTCGAATAATCCTTCGAGAAGCAGTACCCCTTTCCATTCTAACAGAAGCTGTAAGTTGTGAGATATTCTTAGGTCCTTCTCGAGTCAAAACATCAACAATAAGTCGTTCAATCGCATCTAAACTAACATCAGGTCGAAGACGCATCAACCACTTGGAAGGAGAAAATATTGTAGCAACATTGGTTACTTCTTGAAAAGTTCTTAAAATTGCTAAAGTCATATTCAAAGAGCCTGTTGCATCTTTTATGTCTGGACTTAATTTCTCTATTTTACTCTCAAGGTCTGCAATTCTTTGAATGGTCTGATCTAGTTTATCATTGAGAATATCCATAGAATCAGGATTAATGGTCTTCTTAGATTTCTCTAGTGACTTTTTCTTCTCCTTTTTTTCAGCTGCCATTCTAAACCCTCGAGATGATTTCTTAATCGTCTTAGACTAACCATTATTACATTTTTCTATACTTTACTTACATATTCATATATATAAATCTTCTATTAAATCTATGAAGAAGAATATTAGAACAACATTGATTATATTTGTTTCATAAAACGATAGAGTACGAACCAATGTTATTCTTTTTTTCTTTTTCAGGATCATTATTTTCTTCTTTCTCTTTTTTAGTTGCTAGTCTAGCTTTTCTCGTAAATTTGAAAATTCCTTTGATACTGCCGTATCCTGCTAGAAATGACTGATATCTTTTAGCATAAATTTTTGCCTTCTTTCTAGGCATGCCAGTTCGAATCATCTTTCTCTTCACTTTATTTTTAATGTGTATTCTTCTCATGGCTATTACAGTCATATATGGGAAAAATACAAACACTAAGTATAGGAGTAGAATGTTGAATTCTAAACAACCCCAGAAAGCGATCTGAATTACTTTACCGAAAGTACTCATTATGTTTAACACTGCCTTCATTCTAACTTAATTTGAGACTTCTTTGATTAGTAGTAATAAAATAGGAAATAAGAGGATTAATCCTCTTCTTCTTCTTTATCGCCTCTAATATCTATATTCTCCATTGCTTTCCCAATAAAGTCCATAGAATTTGCGTACTTCATTGTTAGCTTCTCTACCATCTCTTCAGGTAATCCTTGTTCTGTAAGAGTTTTGTAGATTGTAGCAATACCTTTAGCATATTGTTCTGCTGTATCTGCATCATAAAGAGAAGCAAACAAGTTTCTAATCAAATCTGGAACTTGTTGATTAATAACTCCGAAGAGTTCTCTTAAATCCTCTACTGGGATTTCGTCGCCTGTTTTCTCGATTTTTATTTCTTTATCCATTTTTTGATCACCCAATTATATTGTGTATCTACTTATACTATTAGGTGGTCACAATATATTATCAAACTGGGAAAATGTGACCATTTAGTTTTGTGCTAAATAGTCAAAGTTGTACTCATCCAAAAATCTTTTGAAAACAAAGAACTGTAGTTAATAATCGTTATATCGTTCCTAACTGAGGAGATTCAGAATGGCAGTCCCATTATATCAAACGATACCAAGTATCTTAGCAATTAGCTTTTGTTTAGTGATTTTAATTTTACTAGGATTGAATTATTTACTCAATAGATTTGTTCCTACCATATACTTAATCTTATTCTTCACTGGAATGCTCCTATGGGCAGGTACAAAACTAGGTAGTATATTCTTACCTGAAACAATGAATGAAAATTATGTTCTGATCTATAAAATGAGTTCATTAACAATTTTAATTGTGTCTTTGTTAATAATTTCGTATTTTAGAGATTTGCTGGTCAAGGATTCTTTATCTCGACAATCAATTTTCACTTCATTCCTTGCAGGTGTTACTCTCACTGCATTATGGTTGGGTCCATTTGTTAAACCACAACATGCTATATTTGGAGATTGGTTAGGTCCTTTCGTTACTGTTAATTATGATGCTATAAGTGGCTGGAATACTGATTACTCACTTGGATTTCTCGGAATTCTACTTCTCTTTCTACTTGTTGTTTATTTATTCATGTTTGCTTTATTTATCAAAGGTCTACGAAAAGCAACCAGAAAGAAACAGAAACGACAAATTGTATTAATTATTACTGGTTTAGCTATCGCTGCTCTAGGAGGAACAGCATTAAATTATCTTCTAAATTTATTTGAAGCGTTCAAATCTCTAGGAGATTTAGATATAATATTTGTAGTAATCGGGTTTGCAATTGTAGCAAGTGCCTACTTGCGTTCACCAATTCAGATCTATTTTGCACCTGTTTCCGCTTACAGACTAATAGTTATGAACAAGCATGGCATTCCTTTGCTAACTCATGATTTCTGTGAATTTGGTGAAAAAGCACTCATGATGGACTCTACGTTAATTAGCGGTGCATTATCGGGAGTCATCAGCATTCTAAAAGAGACTTTAGATAGTGATTCCACTCCAACAGTTATTCATTTAGATGATAGGATTTTGCTTATTGAAAAAACTGATTCAGCACTTTATGCACTTATTACTGATTCAGACTCCATGGTCCTTCGTTCTGCATTAAAGGATTTTGGAAAAGAGTTTGAAAAAGCGTTTAAGGAAACCCTCAAAGATTGGAAAGGGTTAACTGATGTTTTCAAAGATGCTTATACTTTGATAACAGAGGATTTCTCATTTGTAATTACAGGAGATGTAAAACAAGAAGAAGAGGATGAAGATGTGATAATTGAGGATGACTTTAGAGAAGAATTTGAAGAAGATGTAATCGAAGATATCGCAGAAGAACTTGTTGATGAAGTCATTGAATTAGAACCTGAGGAAGAAGTGGATGGACCAATCGAAGAAAAGGAAATCGAAGAGGATGATCTCACAATAGAGGAAATCATTGAAGACATTGATGAAGCATTAGAAGATACAGAAGAAGAGATTGAAGTTATAACGGAAGAAGAAACAACCAAAGAAGCAGAAGAGACAGATGTAGACGAAAATCATTCTGATGAGACATTCTAACTCTCATCCAATTCTTTTTTCAAAGAAATTCACTAAATATGTAGCAAAATATATATTATGATTCCCCAAGCAAAAACTACCGAGAATTCGTTATAAATCAAAAAAGGAATTTGATTTACAATCTATCCAAAAGATTTATAGAATGAAAACTCACGTCGAATCCTACAGATTACTAATAATAGAATTTGTTTGAAATAATAAAACTAGAGGTATTTGTAATTGTCAATGAAATTCGATGATTTCAAGCATTTAGTCCGAATTACTGGGACAGATATTAGAGGAGACAAGCACGTCGCTAATGGCTTAACTCAAATTCGTGGAATTGGTCCTAGAATGGCGGATATTGTCTTGAAAAAAGCTGGAATACCAAAAAACCTCTTTATCGGATTACTTACTGATGAACAGGTAAAAGCTATAGATGAAGTAATTAAAGATCCAATAAAACATGGTATTCCTTCATGGTTTGTTAATCACGTTAAAGATAGAGTCTCTGGCAAAGATATTCATTTAGTTCATTCTAACTTAGCTTTATATGAAAGAAATGATGTTGATCGCTTAAAGAAATTAAGAACCTACCGAGGAGTAAAACACGCTGTCGGTCACAAAGTTAGAGGTCAAAGAACCAAAAGCACCGGTAGAGGTGGAAGATCCCTTGGGGTATCTAGGAAGAAAATTTAAAGGTGAGAAATAAATGGGCGATCCAAAGAAAATTAGAAAGAAATACAAGACACCTCGTCAACCTTTTGATAGGTTACGTATTGATCACGATATACAAATAGTAGGAAAATATGGTTTAAGAAATAAGAAAGCAGTCTGGAAGCATTCCACTATGCTAAGAAATTTCAGAGGGAATGCTCGGAAACTCTTAAGTCTTGATGATGAAGATCGAAAAGTCGGGGAACAGGAATTATTAGGCAGATTGCAACGCATGGGTTTGCTTTCAAAGAAAGCTACCCTCGACGATGTTTTAAGTTTACAAATAGAAAACCTTCTTGAAAGAAGATTACAAACATTAGTCTTCAAAAAGGGTTTAGCAACAACTCCTCATCATGCAAGACAAATGATTGTTCATGGTCATATCTTAATTGGTGAACGAATAGCAAAATCACCAAGTTATCTTGTTTCCCCAACAGAGGAAAGCATACTAACCTTTATGCCAACTTCTCCGTATCGCAAATCAAGCCATAAAGCTTTACCAGCAAATGTTTTCAAAGGCAAGAAGCCTGCTGAAGATAGAAGAGGCGCCCGAAGACGTGGTCCACCCTCCAGAGGAGGACCAAAGAGGAGAGGAGCTCCACCAGTAAAGAAGGCCGCTCCAACACCACCCAAACCAAAAGAGGAAGAAGCTCCTTTGCTTAAAGTAGACAAAAAGGCTGAAGAAATCAAAGAAATTGCTGAAAAAGCCGAGAAAGTTGTTCCTAAAAAATTAAAAGATGAATTATAAGGTGAGAAATATGAGTGCAACAAGAGATCCCAAAAAGAGAAGACTACACCGAACAGGAATTGTTCACATATACTCTTCATATAATGACACAATCATCACTGTAACTGATGCAACTGGTAGCGAAACAATAGCCAAACGATCAGGCGGAATGTATGTAAAGAGTGACAGATTTGAATCATCACCTTATGCAGCAATGAGAGCAGCTTATGATGCAGCCACAGCCGCAAAAGATCGTGGAATTACAAAAATAGACATAGCAGTGCG
>DAOVHJ010000328.1 GCA_030671945.1 Candidatus Heimdallarchaeota archaeon | reverse complement strand
TATCAAGGTACATTCCATTTGCAAAAAATTTCCTTGTAAAGCTAACAAATTTCGTGTTTCTAATTTTATCAAATAAGACGGCTTTTCCATCACGATATAAAATCATTGTTGTAACGAAAACACTTACTCCAAAAATTAGATACAATATTGATACAATCCAATTGCTAAATAATGGTGAATCATATCCCAAAGTGATATTTTGATCTAATAAGATTGAAACAAATTTTGGATTTGGATATCCTATGAGTATTAATAAGAAACCAGATAAAGCAGACCATACCAGAGCTATAATTTTCACTGAAATTGAATTTTTGTTTAATTGACGAATTGATAAATCTCCTTCTAAGTTCCCATTAAACAATTTCATGAAAGATTTTGTTATCGCAAAAACAAGTAAAATTGAACAGATAAAACTGATTGCGAGGATAACTTTACTGGATGGAATGCTACTTGTGAGAAGTGCTTGAAAGATCATATCTAAACTGAAATGAGTACCAAATGGGAAGAATCCAGAATAGCTTAGAATTGCTATCAAACCGAATATGAATAGTGAGGGAAGCTTATTTTTTAATCCTCTAAGACGAGATGTATCACTAATTCGAATTGATTCTATTATCATCCCCATGAGTACAAAAACTGCTATACTTGCAGGTATACTGGTTAAAAGATGGAAAATTGATGAAACAAAACCTATTGAATTTCCAGCACTATAACCTATGAATGAAAAACTGAGTTGAGCTAAGGCAGCAGATATCGCTATCCGATTGATATTCTCAGCAGTTAACATTAATGCTATAGCAATAATAAGTGTTAGAATTGCAAACCATCCTACGAGAATGAATGGCATTGAACTAAAGATAGTTACTCCGGTTCCATTTTCAGTAAGTGTCGTAGAAAAGATTGGTTGAAAAACACTCAAAATAAATAAGCCAATATTACCAACTGTAACTGCGACCAAAAATGCTGCAATGGTTATAGGTGACTTCGCTAAATCATAGTCTTTATTTTTGCCACCTAAGGGCCACAACAAAATTGGTATTTGAGCTGATTTAATCAATGCACCAAAAACTATGAAAAACGTGATAATTGTTCTAGTTGAGGTACTTGACCGTCCTATAATATTAACTGGAACAGCTACCCATTTGTTGAATAGCTCGCCTAAAAGTGAAGTATTGAAAGCTACAAGGATTAATCCAAACCCAATAAGGAGAAAGATATCACCACAGATACTAATTATAAGGTAGCGAATAGCGGCTTTCCCTGCTTTCTGACCTTCCTCACCGGATTTACGATGCCAATGAGAAATTAAAAAGAAAGCACCTATTGATGCAACCTCAAATCCACCAAATAACCAGAAGAGATTATTTGAGAATATTCCCATCATCATTGCAGCTAATGTTAATTGATAGAAGAACCAGTATTGTGAACGATACCTATCGAATGACATGAATGAAATAGAATAAAGAGCAATTAAGGCACTGAAATTTGCGAATATACAGGCAAAAATGATGGAAGTTCTGTTTAAATGCAAACCAATCTCAATCCCAGGTAACCATGCTATCGAGAAAGAACTGCTACTCCTTAGATATGTAAGCAATACTATAGAAATTATTGCAGTAGGTAAAAAGATCAAAATAAATAGCATCCAATCTCGTGTTTTACCTTCTGCTGCCACAGTATCTTCGAGTTGAGAGAGAAGTAAACCAATTAAGGTTCCAACAGCGGGAATAATGATCAAAAGTGCTGCTAAAAGCAATCCACTCATTCTTCCTCATCCTCCTTAATTGTAACAGGTGATGTTATTAGTTCTTCTTGCTCTACTTGTTCCTCTACTCTTTTTGAGGGGATATCTTCAGCTTCAAAATTGAAGTCTAAAATCTCATCATTATTTTCTTGTAAAAGCTTGTTTATTGAAGATCCAAGTATAAGAAAAACTGCGCTAACAGCGATAATCATTAATGAGAGGGTTTGTGCAAAAGGATCAGATATCAAAGCCGTTTCTTCACTACTACCTAAACCAAAAGATAAGAGCAATAAATTAGCAGTCAATAATAGAATTTCTATGCCAAAAACTGCTCGTAAAAAGTTCTTACAAGTAACGATTCCATAAATACCGATAGCAAAGAGTACTAAAGAAGCAATTAGAGTATAAGGAAAGAAAGAAGTCCAATCAAGCATTATCTGAACCTCCCTCTATCTTGATTCTTTCTTATTACTTGTGTTTTGAAATTCATCAGATATGAAGTTGAAATTATAATTAAAACTAAAATGATTAAAACTAAAATTAAGTCTAGGACACGAAATGTCCAAAGATATTGCCCAATTTGTCTTATTAAAAGAATATAATCTAAACCTACAGATGGTGTTCCTTCAGTAAAGAATAAACCTGGTTGTAAATCCAATAGAGTAAAAGTCATGACAGTGAGAAAAATACTGGCAATAACTACGCCAATCCCTCGAACAAACCACTGATCGATTCTTTTCTTGGGATGCTCATCATTGGACATTTACTTATTCTCCTTTTTCACAATCTACGCATATCTCTCTGCACAGTTCTCTTGCTCTCTGTTTTAACTCTTTCAACGAACACAAGACTACAAAAGATTAAAACAACAACAACAAAAATGAATGGCCACATATCACTTAAAGTAACTATATCATTAATTGTGTAAAATGACAGCATTAGGAAAACAGCAATTATACCAAAAACCACAATATACATAGCATATGTTACGAAGCGATTTAGATGTTTACCTCTCGCCTTAGTGAATACAGTTTTTGATTCGATTTTTGTTGCTTCTTCATCCTTCACTTTTTTTCTGAAGGGTTTTCTTAATAAGATGATTATAAAAGCAACTAGAAATATCCCAAGGGCAAATGCAATTGCAAAAACAAATGCTAAAGGGAGATTACTAATTGTTAATGCCATTTTTTTTCACAACAAAGTAACTCTACAAAATGCAATTAAGCTTTTATGATATATTAGCTAATTGGTTGTTTTTTTGAGTGAAAAATTAATGTAAAATAATACATATAAAAATAAAAATTAAATGGAAGAACACCAAATAGCTA
>DAOVHJ010000205.1 GCA_030671945.1 Candidatus Heimdallarchaeota archaeon | reverse complement strand
TTCTCTTTGCTCTTACTTTAGTTAGTCTCTATTTGACTGGTTGGCTCTATTATAGAGAAGTATACAAACTCGTCACAATTACAGGTAATCTGCATGTGAATTCCTTAATCTTCACTGGTACTCTAATAGGCATTTTAATCACACACGAATTAGGTCATTTACTAATGCAAAGAGTCAAAAAAATAAAACTTTCACTCCCTTATTTCTTGCCTTTACCTCCTGCTCCTGGTTTACTGAGTTACTTTCTCTTAGGGTCTGCCGGATCCATAGTCCGAGTGATAGATCCTGTGAGGAAAAGAGATGATTTATTTGATTTGTATTTCATGGGACCAATTTTTGGCCTTGTTTTATCATTTGCTTTGTATCTTGTCGGTATTGCTTTTCCATACATTATCGATAAAAGCACCTTAACCTCTGAAGTTTTAACGAACATTGAAGTTTTCCAAGATTTGGATCCTTATCTCTTCTTCGGTCGATTTCTTGATTGGATTGGAACCTCGACAGGAATTTCTCCAGCATTTGATCCTGAATTACAGGTACTGTTCCTTCATCCACTGACTTATGCAGCTCTTGTTGGAATAATTCTGAATGGATTGAATTATCTACCAGGGTCACTGCTAGACGGAGGATTCATGTTTAGAAGTCTGTTTAGTGAAAGGGTTTCTAGAATTTTCTCCTTCCTATCTGCGTTAGTAGTAATGCTCAACTATAATACTTGGACATTTGGTATTCTCATTATGTTTATTCCTCGAACATTGTATCAAACGCCAGCAACGAATCAAGCTATCCCTATTCATTGGTCTAGATATGTCCTTGAGGTTTTAGCCATAGGAATAGCTATTTGTAGTTTACCTCTCACCATTTTCTTCTTCGTTTGATGAGGAAAAACAGAACGAATTTATAATTTGCAAGTAAATGATAGTCTTTATTTAGCTAAACGTTGTGATAATACGTATAAGCTGAATATTGAGGATATTTTTGTGCCTTCAGAAAAAGATGACTTTGAGTTCTATTCTTCAAAAATCGGAGAGAAAGAAGAAAAACCTGAGAAAGAGAAGAAGGTTGAAGTAGTAGCTGAAAAGAAAAAAGAAGTGCAATTCTGTTGGCATTGCGGAGCAGATATAAGTTTTCGAGAAGAAAATTTCTGTGAAATATGTATGGCTCCATTAAGTGAAAAGCTTCGTGATGAATTAATTAATCGAACGGAACCGGTTCATGCTGTTAAATGTTGGAGATGCAAAGGAACTACTTCAGGACATATTTGTGGCATTTGTGGTTCAGCCTTAACAAAAACAGGGTTAGACATTCTTGATCAGAACAGAGTCGTTGTAGAAGAAACAGTAATACCCCTAACAACTCCAATTTTTTCTCCCAAAGATAGAACATTTGTTCCATTAGAAGTAACTTATGATGAATTAACTGAAACAGTAAAGAAGTATGTAACAATTATTAACAGTCAACTTGATGAAAGTACAGGAGCACTGTTCTTCGTAGAAAAACCAGAGGAAACCAAAGTAGTGTTTGAAAGCTTTCGAAAGGACTCATTACTTAAGGAAAAAAATCTAAAATTAATAATTCGAAACGAAAAAGTTAGTCCAGATGTCAAACAAATAACAGTGCGATTCTTTTATTGGAAACCAGAATCAGCGAAAGAACAATTCACATTTAGAAAGATCGGTTTGAACATTGGATTATTCCTTGCAACTATCGTTACAGTCTCAATTGCAGGCTGGAGTTTTGCTAATACTACTTATACAGAATACTTGTTTCAAGGGAACATAGCATTAGATGCTTTCTTATTCACGTTTTCATTGATTGCGATATTAACAGTTCATGAGTTTGGACATTATTCAGTTTCAAGACTAAAGAAATTAAGTACATCACTTCCGTACTTCATCCCAGTACCACCCATCCCCGGGTTTCAAACCTTAGGAACTTTCGGAGCAATGATTAGACAAAAAGAACCTTTTGCTACTCGAGATGATCTCTTCGACATAGGGATAGCAGGACCATTAGCAGGTTTTCTAGTAGCTATACCAATATACCTAATCGGTATGAAATTAACATATGTCGTTCCGATACCAGAAACACTAGCACCAGTAGACATAACGCAAGTTCCCACAGTATTCCTAGCAGACTTTTTCATAATGTTTGGGCAATGGACAGGACTGTTACCGTATTACGATCCGACAATGCAAACAATAGCCATGCACCCGATGTTGTTCGCAGGATATATTGGTCTTATACTTACGGGAATTAATCTCATGCCTGCCTCTCAACTTGATGGCGGTCATACATTTCGAGCAGTCTTTGGCGATGTCCCACACCGAATTATATCATTGGTTGTAGCATTATTGCTTACATTGAATCCATTCACGAGATATATGGGTATACTGTTGCTGGTAATGAGTTTTGGTGGTCATCCTGGCTCAACGGATGATGTTTCCAGAGTTCACTGGTCGAAATACATCTACCTTGGTCTCGGATTCACTGTTGGAATACTTTGTACTCCCCTACCGTTGTATTTGGTACAGAGTTACTTCGTATAATGAATGTATGCGAATTTTTTAAGATTCATTGTATTCTTTTTATAGGCAATAATTGTCAACTTAGATAGAGACAGCTGTAAATTGTGAGTAGTTAAAATGGAAGAAACTAAAAGTTGGATAAATTACAGAAATGCTAAATATGTTGAATTACTTTACAAACCGTTTCTAGTGTATGGTAAACAATTTCTCAAATTCTTTATTATTGCACTCATCCCTGAGCTCATATTCTTTGGTGTTACACGTATTGTGATTTTTTCTGTTTCTCCTACTTCTGTTATTTGGGGACCAGCTTTCGAAGTTTCTTTAGATTTCATAGGCGATTTAGTAACAAGAGATAACTATCAAACACTTTTCTTTGTTTTAATCATCCCAACAATTATTATGTTCATTTATAGAAGCTCTATAGTTTCAAATTTAGGCTGGAAAACAATAGAAACTGGAAAAGCAAATTTATTCTGGAGTTTAGACAGGTCCTTTAGAAAGTCCAAAGAACTATTTGTTTTCTTAATGTTTATAGCAGGTTTGATTGCATTTCCAGCTTTGATGATCGTTCTTGGAGTAATACTACAAGGGAGCAGTTTCATGTACGCATATGTTTTCTCATGGATGTTTATTATAGCTGCTATTGTTTTTCCACTTATATTTTATAGTAAAACATCAATGTTCATCGCTGGAATGAGTAGAGACAATTTACATGTAGGTGCAGCCATTCAAACTTCTTGGCAATACTCCTCTCGAAAAAGCTATTATCGTGTGACTTCAACCTTTGTTCTTTTCTTGATACTAGGAGTTCTTCTTCCTTGGGGATTAAGTCTTTATTTCTCACAAATTTATGGTTTTTGGGCAACATTCGGATTTGTATTTGTTAAAGCATTTTGCTATCCACTATTTGATATTTCATTGACACTAAATTACATGAACCAAGAATATTACTCATTAGACAAAGCAGTATTTCGTGATGCCATAATTGAACAAAAGAAACGTTCAAAGGAAATGATAAAAAAAGGCGTAGAAGAAAGAAATCTGTAAACCAGTAATCTAATATCTTCTCAGCATCATACATCGGTAATTTTACCAAGGCTTCGTTTTCTTCTAGAAATTGATAAAGCTGGATCAATAAAGAAAATAAACAAAGGATTAAAAATCCCGAAAACAAATGTTACCTATGGCCGAGTTGAATTCTTTACGCAATATAAAGATTTTCGGATGGATTATCCTCGTTTTTAATGTGACAGTAGGGATAACAAATTTTCTTTATTTAATTATACAATCATCTGGGGCAGTTTTCGGAAATATGGTTGGAATTTTCATCATTAGCAATCTTTCAGTTACAATGATTTATTCACTCTGTCTAAGCCACCAATTAAGAACAACTATAAAACAAGGACATCGATTAAATCTCTTATGTTTTGGTTATTTTGGAGGAGTAATTTTGGTCATGATTTTTACTTTTTTGGCTGTTTTCATTGGCTTCAATGATGTAGTTTCAGTTAATCTTGGATTAGGAGTGTTATTGTATGGGGCAAATTTTGGAATTGTGATCTATGGAGCCGTCTTAGGACTTATCCCTGTTATCTCGAAAAACGATATTTTATTGTCGACTTCTCCCATTCCAGAAGATTTGGTTTGGAACAGAAGCATCAAAACCCAGAAACGAGTGCGTTGGCTGAAATACGTGATAATTATCATTTGTATTCTTGAGATAGTCATAGGGGGGTTGGTGTGCTATGCAATATTCTTCGGCCTCCAAGGAAGGTTGAGGATGTTTTTGCTTAGAGTTTTTGCAGGACAAGCAGCAGCATTTTTTGGATTTGGCATCCTCAGTTTCACATTCATCCTTCTCAAAATAACTCGCTCCATTCGTGGAAAACTAAAACGAATTCCGATGAGCTTCTTGGTCATCTTAGGGATTGTTCTTTCAGGATTATGCTTCATCCCGCTTGGATTAACCCCACAATTTGCGCAAGATGCAGATGAAACATTTTCCGCCAGTTTTAATCCGGTCTTTTCCGGGGATTGGAAAGCAGTTATTGATAATTCGGGTTATGCCGATGCATTTCTCAAGACACCCTTCTCAGTTGGAGGGTATTTTCTCGGACCACCCACTTATGATTGTATTGTGAGAAAAGATGTGTTATACTTAGACGGATCTTCGAGTAATTTTACGGTGGATGCGAATGTAAAGTTATATTTTGACGCTTACCTTCCCCCCAACGATTCTGATTCCCTACCAGGAAATCGTTCAACTTTGATTAGATTACATGGGGGCGGTTTGACAATTGGGGATAAGGGTTTAGGAAATGTAATCACCATGAATCGTTATTTTGCAGCGCAGGGTTATTGCGTATTTGATATCCAATATGGATTGAATAATGGTCCTGAAAGTATGGGAATTCCCATAATTACACCACCTAATGTCTTAGGGAATTTCACATTGGATGACATGATGCGCCATATTGGAGTCTTTACATTCTATTTGGAGGATCATAATGCAGAGTATGATGCGAATCTCGATTCGGTGTTTATATCTGGAGGTTCCTCTGGAGGGCAATTAGCATGTGCAACTGCACTCAGTATAGCCAACGGTAATTATAACGAGACATTCAGTGAGAACTATACCATCAAGGGTATTATTCCATATTATCCTGCAAATAATGTCTCCTTGAGTTTTGCAC
>DAOVHJ010000081.1 GCA_030671945.1 Candidatus Heimdallarchaeota archaeon | reverse complement strand
TCAGTAGGTGCATCTGGAACTTCTAATTCATGGGGATCCGCTTTCATTTTTCCACTAATATAGTTTAAAACAAATTGAATTAGATAATCTAAGATGACTGCTTCTTGCATTTCCATTTCCGTTGGTTTACTGCCTTTAATCTTAAATCGTCCAAGAGCTCTCTGTAATCTTAGTTTGTCACTTTTAAAATAAGTAGTAGTATATTCAAAGTGTCTTGGGATCTTGCTCAGAAATTCCTGAGATAAATTACTATAATCAATCAACATCGCTAAAATTTCTCGTCCAACGATTAACGGTTGTTCATTTAAGCGCGCTTCTTTCCAAGCATCATAAATAAGTTGTTCGCCAAGTTTCTTTTTTGCTAATTTGTCTTTATAATTTAAGGTTAAAAGACCATATTCGAGTTTAGCTTGCGGTGTCGCGTTAGACAAACCTAGTGCCGATTCTAGTTGAAATCTCATAATAAGTTTACCAATATCTTGTTCGGCTGTGAAATCACCAATTTTCTTTCCATATTTTTGTATTAGTAACCAGAGAATTATGTCAGAAATTCCTTTAGAGGTCATTTCACTTAATTCTTGACTCAAATCCTCATATAAAATTTCAGCTTCAATTAATGATCGAATAATCCAATTAGATTCTTCTGCATTAGATAATATATCACCCAAAACCTCAATTTGTTTTACAAGCTCCACTTTGGCATCATTCATCTCTTTTATGATATTACTTGAAACAGGTTCCCCAATTAAACTAGCATAAAGACGCATTGCTGCTTCTAGTTCATTTGACTCGTCATGCTCTTCACACCACTTTTCAAGGACTGGTATGATCATATTTGCAGCGATGAATTGTCGTTCCATCATAATTTGAGTTGCAAGAGTAATCAAGTCTGAACCTTTGAGTTTACCTAAGCGAGATAAGTAGGATTGAAGATTCTTAATATCTTCTTGGAGGTTATTCATCATAGATCCTCTAAGATAAGCAATCCATTTTCCTTCATTTATTGAGAAATTGTAGAGATAGGTTTCCACTTGAGGAACACTTTTTCCGGCTTTTTCTAATCTTGTTATTTCATTTTCAAGGTCATCAAGAATAATAATTGGCTCAATTCCCAAGTCATTGTTAAGCAAATAAACAATACCTGCGAATTCCTGTGAACAATCATATTTTGCAGCAGTTTCAACTACCTTTTCTAAAGATAATTTATCAACTCGTGTAAGTAAATCTGCGAAGTTTTCTCCTAATGAGACACCAGTGTTATCTTTCTCAGAGAACGCCATTTTGATATTACCTCTAAACCTATCAATTACAAAAGTTGTATGTGGTATATTAAGTTATTAGTTATGATATTTTATTTCTAGATTTTCATGTTTTAAAAACTGTTTCATAGAAGTAAAGAAGAATTGCGATATAATTAGGTAAGAAGTAGTTAGGGAAAACATTCTCTATTGCAAACACTTATTATTGAAATTGTTAGGTCATAATCTGAGATATCGTTTTGTTTTCATAAAATAACAACAGGAGAATCATAAATGAGTAAGAAGCAGGATCAAAATGATGGCAATAAATCAAGAGAAGAACTATCAGAAGTTACACTTGAATATGAAAACAAATCTACAAAAGAAGATACTATAGAGGAAGGGATTTATGATCATGCGTTTGTAGAAAAGAAACCCTTCTTCAAGAGAGCTTGGGAGTGGTTAACCAAAGACAAAGAAAGACTTGCCTCTATTATTTTCTTATTTTTATTTATTGTTTTAATCATCGTTTTAGCTTCTCTAGGTTTAGATTTAGGTAAAATAATGAGAAATATCGTAAATTGGTTTTATACAAGAATAGGCATATGGGGTATTTTCATTGGAGTATTTGTTATCTCGATTTTTGGTAATTTTACAATTATTTTCCCAGTACCATATACATTAGCATTAGTAACAATTGTAACAGATAAATCAATTCCAATCGATTGGTATCATATTATTATAATGGGTTTATTTGCAGGAGCAGGAGCATCTATTGGAGAAGTCTCAGCGTGGTTTCTAGGTAAAGCATCAAAAAATGTCATTGAAGATGGAATGGAGAAACAAGTATCAAGGGCACAAAGATGGATTGATAAAGGATTAGCACCGTTGATTATCTTCTTGTTTGCTGCGACACCATTGCCAGATGATGCGATTCTTATTTTCATAGGTTTACTAGGATATGCATTATGGAAAACAGTAATATGGTGTTTCTTAGGAAAAATCGTTTTAACTACTGGAACTGGATTTGCTGCTAGATATTTGGCTGAAACTACTTTCGGTCAGAAAATTCTCTGGTTATTTGGTTTGACACTAGGTGAAGATGGAGTATCTGCATCTGAACCCGAACCTTGGCTTTCAGCAATTGTATGGATAGCATCTATTATAATTATTGGAGCAGTTCTATTTATCGACTGGGGTGATGTTTGGAATTTTCTCTCACGTTCAGTATTGAGGAGAAAATATCGTAAATTGGCTATCTCTGATTTAGATTCCCTTGAAACAACACCTGTTTTAGATGTCAATCTGCAAGATGAAGAAAAACAATCATTTCGTAAACAAAGAATGTTAAAAGAAGCTTCATTTTGGCAATGTGCTATATCGAAAAAGGATGATGAAACACCTGATTATTTTGATTTGTATTCAGTTTCTTTTGTTCTTGGAAAAGCAGGTAACATTTTATTAAAACCGGATTGGTTCGCAAAATTCTCCAAGAATTTGACTGAAGAGAAATTCAATAAATTAAATGAATATCAACTTGATAAATTACTACCACCTAAGAAAATAAAGGAATTTTATGAAAGTAATGAGAAACTAGATGAAATTACTTCAAATATGATATACTTATCATTTACAACTAACCATGTTGAATCAGATACTGATTTTCGAGTAGGTTTCTTATTAGAGAAAATTAAACAAGATCAAATTAAGGTTAGATGTATAGGAGAAAAGGAAGCTCTCATAATTAGGAGTTTAAAATCTATTTCACCGGAATTAATGATTACAAATCTAGTTAAATTCCTAGATCATCTTGCAGAGACTCCTGAACTTGTGAAAAAAATAGATGTTGCTTTCATTTCATGAAATCTATAGAAAAACCATTAAATTAGAAAGTAAATCATCTATTAATCTTTCAAAATAAATAATATCGTGATGTCTCAATGAAGAAAATACAATCAATAATACTTTTCAGTATTACTTTTACACTCATTACTTTAAGCACTACAATAACTGCTTTTGCTGAAAAACAAAATACAATTCCAACAGAAATTAATCCGAATTTGATTACTAGAGGAACTCCTGCTCTTCAATTTACAATAGAAGATATTATGAGTGATACAACATTTAGTTTTTCAAGCTTCTTAGGTAAAGTTGTTGTACTAGATTTCTTCTCTACATCATGTATTCCTTGTGTTCATTCAATACCTGAACTAAAAAAAGCTAAAGCAAAATATAGTGCAGCTGATTTCGAAATCGTAAGTGTCGATGTGGATTTAGTTGATTCTGAAGAGGAAATTGAAACTTTCGCTGCAGGTTATGAAATGGATTGGAAGATAGTTAGAGATACAATAGATATAAACAATTACTACCAGCTATTAGAAATACCTACTTTCTATATTATAGATCAAGAGCAATTTATCTATCAAGCAGTATTTGGTAGTGAAAGTGCATTTCAACAATTAGATAATTTTCTCCTTGAATTATTACCAGATTATATTCAATCAACTAATCCAACAAATGGCGGTGGAGGTCCCATCTCTGAATTTTGGTCTAATAATTGGTATTGGTTCGTTCTTGGTGGTGTGATGTTTATAGTTGTTATAGGCCTCTTGGTTCAAAGAAGAAGGATTGTTCTACATAACAGAAAAGTTAGATCCCAAAAAACGGAAGCACGACAAAAACGCCTGCGTAAAAAAGAAAGATAAACATTAAATAGATTTTTTTCACTAAAATCTCATCTTTCTTCTAGAAAAAAATAATAAAATTATCTAAGTGAAATAAAGAAAGTAAACCATGCTTCTTTTAAAAAATAATGAATTAATTATCTCTGGTGAGTGTTATATGAAATCAAAGATATTTCTTTTAGCTTTAATCTTACTTGGTTCCTTAATACCATTTATAACATTTGTAACAAGCACCACAGACATTCAAATGATTAGAATTAGTCCAAACATTCAGGAAGACGATTTTGGTATTGATTGGACATTAAAAGAAATATTTAGTGATAGAGCTATAAGTTTTCGCGATTTTTATGGAAAAGTTGTAATCCTCGATTTCTTTGCTACTTGGTGTGTTCCTTGTATAGAATCATTTGGTATTCTTAGAGATTTGAATGCCTATTATAGTAGTAGTCAAGTTGCAATTATCAGTATTGATATTGAATACACTGAAAAAACAGAAGCTGAAATCGAACAATTTGCTCAAGATAATGAGATTGATTGGAACGTTGTGATTGATTCTGTTTCCTTAGCTGATGATTATTCTGTTCTAAGCATCCCGTCTTTCTTTATCTTTGATCAAAAACAAAAATTGGTTAAAATTTATACTGGAGTAACTAATTTTTCAACAATGAAAAAAACTATTGATGATACTTTAGATAATTCAAATCAAAGATCAGTTTCCGAATTCTGGTCAAAGAATTGGTTTTGGTTTGTTATTCTTCCAATCATTTTAACCATCAGCACAGTTATTTATGTTCAAAGAAGGAGGATTATCCAACAGCAAAAAGAGGAGCGACAAAAGAAAATAGATGATATGAAGCAACGCGAAAGAAAAAAAAGATTGCAAAGATGAATTATTTTGAAATGGCTAATTCAATCTCTAGATTATCAGACTTTTAATTTCTACATATCAGTTTAACCAATAATTTTAATTCTGAATTTTCAATCCCATAATACACCTGGTGATTTTTTTTGAAAAAAGAAGTAATTGATTTGTTAAAAGATTTGGAAGCAAAGGATGCTGGAGAAAGAGTGAAGGGCTTACCTTCTTCTGTGCGAATGCGGAATATTACCCCTGATGTTGGATTATTTTTGAATATATTAGTAAAAGCCACTAAAGCAACAAATATCCTGGAAATTGGAACATCGAATGGTTACTCAACAATTTGGTTGGGATTAGCAACACAAGAAAATAATGGTCAATTAATAACTCTTGAAGTTGATCCACGAAAAGTGAAACTAGCAAAAGAAAATTTAGAAAAGGCCGGCCTAGCCAATACTGTCAAATTAATAAAGGGAGATGCAAAGGAAACATTAAGAATACTTGAAAAAGAATTTGATTTTGTCTTCCTTGATGCAGAAAAAGAGGATTATTTGGAATTTTTCCATTTGATTTTCCCGAAACTAAAGATAGGTGGAGTAATCGTTGCTGATAATGTTATTTCACATGCAGAAGATCTGAAGGAGTATGTTGATTTTGTTCGTGCAAATCCAAACACACAAAGTGTACTTGTACCGATCGGAAGAGGAGAAGAATTAACCCTAAAAATCCGGTAGAGATGCAAATATCTGGGAAATATCAAGTAAAACAAAATGTTAATAATGCCGAAAAATGGCATTCGCATTATAGCTAGGTAGAAAATGCAAGGTGTATTAGATTTGTCAAAAAGAAACGTTTTCTTAATATGTTCGATTATTGCTTTTGCACTACTAATCTCTCAAGTAAATTTGGCGCAAAGTGTTCCATTTATCGAAGATTCAGTAGATGATGTTCAGAAATTTGTAGATGGTACATTTATTGAAAAAGGGAATTTTCAGAATGAGGTTGATATTGTTAATTTAACTATGACTGGTGTTCATCTTACTTTAACCTTGCAAGCAAATCCCATTATAAATGATCAAAATCATTTGTATGAAGTAATCATAGTCTGGGATAATTCAAGTTCATATCAAAATAAAACAGAAATAACTGTTGGAAGCTTGAATGGTAATGTAGCAGTTGATTTAATTAATTATACACTTGTGAACGGCACAGGAGACGCTCTACCAACACAACCTGCTTCAATTTATAATAGCACAATAGTTCAAAATAACAAACTCATTTGGGAAATGAATGTTTGTATATGTGCTGACATGGGAAATCCGGTGTATGTGAATGCTACAGCTCAGCATACTACCACAAATGCCACCTCAGATTTTCTATATGTTGATACATACCTTACAGGTGAAGGTCCTACTACCCCTCCACCACCAGGCCTTGTATTTGATTTTAATACTATACTTTCGATATTAGGAACCTTGTTAGTAAGTGGTTTTGCTGGCTATACAATGGGTTCAATTTCTGTTTATTTCCTAACAACTAATATAAAATCCAAACAAAACAACACAATTTTTATGGCTGTTTTCGTTTTGGGATTAGCTATTTTAGTGAATGTTTGGTTCTGGATAACTCCTTGGCAAATATTATGGAATATTGGAGTTTTGGCAATAGCAATAGCATTTGGTTATATGTGGGCTACAAGAGGAATAATGAATCTCAAGTTTGACTCACCACTACCAGAGAATCTACCAATTGATACAGAAGAAGATCGAAGTGCCTTAATCGTTCTTTCAAAAGGAGAAGCAGAAGAGTATAATCCTTTAGCTCTTGTGAGAAAATACTACAAACAAGCTGAAACTGGTGTTTCTCAGAAAGGAAAATTAGCTCAACCATTGGAGTTCTTTAAAGTCAAAAGAAAATACCGATCTATAATTAAAAGTCAATCAGATCTCACAATTGAAGACATTAAAGTTAATGAGCCTAAGAATCCTTACAGGAAAATTACTAGAAGTCTCGTTGAGAAGCTGGAAAGCTCTTTTCTAACCTTCAATATGTATCAAGAAGCTTTTGTTAATGATTGGCCAACAATTAATCAAGCACTTCTTTCCATGATCTCTCGAGGTGCAAATAAGATTACTATATTGAACCTCTTCTTGGCTGAGAGCTTTGAATATGAAATGGCATTGGATGAAATGAAGCGAATTGATTATTCAGAGATAGGTATCACAATTTCACAAACTGAATTTTTATCAAATTCTGATATTATTCAAGATATATTAGCAAAGAAGATTAAAGCTGCATTACAAACAAAGCAGGATTTATCCTCTGTTGGTATCCTTCTTGTCGCTGAGGGGCAACCTGAAGAATGGGATGCTCTCTATCCAATAACTGATCAAGAAGATATTTTCAGAAAAGGCATTGCAAAGAAATTAGCTAAACTAGGATTTAGCGAAGAGAAAATAAAACTAGCATGGATACAAGAACGAACACCGATAATTGAAGATAGTTATCAAGATTTGATAAAGAAAGGTTGCAGAACCATTGTTCATGTAGCAACTACTACTCCAATTGATTGTGTTGATTCATTGTATGACATTCCTAAAGCTCTTGAGAATCAAGCAAAAGCAGACGATATTGAATTGATTCCAATTAACGCATGGAATGATGATTCTGAGATTATTAACTCCTATTTAAACCTAATAACCGATGCAAAGAAAATGCCTTTAGCAGAATTAGGTGAAAATGCGGAAATAGTTCTACAATCCACTAAAGTTGGAGCTACATTAGCAAGTCAAGAAGACGATGACCTTGACGAAGAGACAAGCGAAGAAACAGAAAAGTAGAATAAAACGATATTTTGTGCCTCTTGGCACAATTTTCATTTTTCTAGATAAGACTTAAATTAAGAAATGATATTCTAATTTTGACTATATTTGGTTTTGATGATATGAAAAAATACGCAATAATAGATGGACATACTGATGTTTTATATTCACTCCCTATGCAGCGAAGGAAATTCCATCAGGAATCTGAGAGCGGACACGTTGACTTACCAAGAATAAGAAAAGGTAATGTAAGTGCAATGTTTTTTGCAATCTACCCAGGAATAAATCAGTATTTCGTTCTGAAAGGAGCAAGAAATCTTGTAGACTTAGTTATAGAACCCAAAAATGAATTAATGTTTATCAAGAAATTTTCTGATTTAGAAAAAGCTGACAAGGAAAACAAAATTGGTGTTATTTTTCATGTTGAGGGAGTAGGTGGTTTTGATACAGAATTCCACATATTGAATTTACTTTACCATTTAGGTCTAAGATCGTTTGGTATTACTTGGTCTAATTCTAACATATTTGGATCAGGTTCCTCATTTATGCCTGACGCTCCAACAGATACTCGTGGGATAACTGGTGAGGGGAAGGAATTAATTCTAGAAGCAAATAAACTGGGGGTTATTGTGGATGTTTCTCATTTATCAGATAAAAGCTTCTGGGATGTCCTCGAAGTAACAAAGAAACCAATAATAGCTTCTCATTCATGTTGTAGAGCAATTTCTCCTCATGCTCGAAACCTAACAGATGAAATGTTAAAAGCTCTAGCAGAAAACGGTGGAGTAATGGGCATTAATTTTGCGAATGCCTTTCTAAGAGAAGACTGTGGTCGTGAAACAGATACTCCCTACACAAAAATAATTGATCATATTGATCACGTTGTTAATTTAGTTGGACCAAATCATGTTGGCTTTGGTAGTGATTTTGATGGAACGGGAGTTCCCGACGAAGTCAAAGATGTAACAGGATTCAATAAGTTAGTAAAAGAATTGGAAAAAAGAAAGTATTCAGAAGAGGATATCAATAAAATATGCCATGGAAACTTTCAAAGAATATTCAAAGAAGTTTGGAAATAATAGCAGATTATTTCTGATCCTTAGGTAATTGGATAATAACTGTTGTTCCTTTACCTTCCTCACTTTCTAAAGTGAGTTCGCCACCATGAGCTTGAACAATTTTTAATATAATTAGCATACCAAATGAAGAATATCTCATAGTTGTCCAAGATTCAATGATCTCATCCTTCTTGTCTTTAGGAATGCCTCTACCATCATCTTTCACTATAATCTTATAGTAATTCTTGTAATCTTTCACACTAACTTTAACATTATAAGCTTCAGCATGTTTATAGACATTCATTAGTAAATTCTCAAAGACTTGACGTAGTTTTATTGGATCACCAGTGAGTTTTGGTAATTTACCAACCTCAATTTTCAAGTTAGGTTCAAGTGACGTTATTTTCTCAGAAATCTCATTTACCATTGTATTCAAGTTGACAACCTTGAAATCACCTAAGAGT
>DAOVHJ010000056.1 GCA_030671945.1 Candidatus Heimdallarchaeota archaeon | reverse complement strand
TATTCGTGTCTTTAGTCGAGTTAAATTCGTCGGTCAAAGTCCATATTCGTTCTCATTAGTCCATTATTCAAATTAAATCACAGCTTACATCATCATTTACTGATATATTACATGCTGTACATAGCATACAGATAGTAGAAAATACTAAAAGAAGAAAATCCGTACCTCGTAGTAATATTTAAAAGAGCATAATGAGCGAAATGTCTGTGTCGCTCTTCCAGCTGGAAATAAAAAATTATCTTTTTGACATGAAAAAATCTTCCTAGAAGACTGTGTCAGTGAGGCAAAACTGAATGTCTGAAACTGAAAAAATAACAATAGAAGATAGATGGGTTCTAATAGAAGCAATGGTTAAGGAATTAGGTCTTGTTCGACAACACCTTGATAGTTATAATGAATTTATTCAAGTTGGTATGCAAAATGTTGTCCGAGAAATTGGTAGCATAAAACCTGAAATTCCAAATTATTATGTTAGAATCAATAAAATTGAAATGGATCCACCAAATATTCGAGAAGCAGATGGATCATTGAATGAAATTTATCCAAGTGAAGCTCGAATAAGGAATTTGACTTATACTGCTCCATTATATCTCGAGATGACCCCTATTCGTATTGACGATGCCGGGAATGAAATCCCTCGTGAAACATCTAGAGTTTTTGTTGGCAGAATGCCTATAATGCTGAAATCGAAAGTCTGTCCATTAAGTCGTATGACAGATGAAGAATTGATTAAAGCAGGTGAAGACCCTAATGATCCCGGAGGATATTTCGTTATTAATGGAAGTGAAAGAGTCTTAGTAACACAAGAAGACTTAGCTCCAAACCGTATTTTAATCGAAACAAAAAAATCAGGCAGTACAACAAGCATGGCTAAAGTTTTCAGTACTGCTCAGGGTGTTCGAGCTCCTGTAACCATGGAACGGTCAAAAGACGGGAGTTTGAATGTTAGCTTCCCATCAGTGCCTAGAAAGATTCCTTTCGCAATTTTAATGAAAGCATTGGGCTTAGCATCAGATAAAGTAATTGTAGAAGCTGTCTCAGATGATTCTGAAGTAAGAAAAGCATTAATTCCTTCTCTCGAAGAAGCAGAAGAAGTAACTGATGAAGAAATGTCGCTTGATTTCATAGGAAAGAGGGTGGCTGTTGGTCAAACAATGGATTACCGTATTAAGCGAGCTCGTGAGATATTGAACAGGTACCTTTTACGTCATATTGGAACAAAAGAGGAGAATCGTATAGGCAAAGCCTTTTTCTTGGGACAGATGGCTCAAAGATTACTTGAACTTGAATTAGGAAAAAGAAAAGTAGATGATAAAGATCATTACTCAAATAAACGACTCAAATTATCCGGTGAGTCATTAATATCACTATTTCGTGTTGCTTTTATGAGTCTCTGCAGAGATATCAAATATCAACTTGAAAGAACTGCTGTTAGAGGTAGAACTCCAAACATAAAAACAGCAGTACGAGCTGATGTCATTACTGAACGATTAAGACATGCATTAGCAACTGGAAACTGGGTAGGAGGTAAAGCTGGTGTTAGTCAGCTTCTTGACAGAACAAACTACATTTCCACCCTAAGCCATTTGCGTCGTGTTGTCAGTCCATTAAGTAGAAATCAACCACATTTTGAAGCTAGAGATCTTCATCCAACTCATTTTGGTAAGATTTGCCCAAGTGAGACTCCTGAAGGACCAAATTGCGGTCTTGTCAAGAATTTAGCAATGGATGCTTACATTAGTGTAGGAATCTCAGAAAAAGGAGTAGAGGAATTCCTTTACACTTTAGATCTCAATGAATTGAAAAAAATGCAATCAACTGATACTTGTAAAGTATTTCTCAATGGACGATTACTTGGGTCTCATCCCGATCCTAAGAAATTCGTAAACGATATTAAGAAAGCTAGGAGAAAAGACATTATAAGTTCAGAAGTAAATGTGAATTATTACCCTGATATCCAAGAAATCCAAGTAAACTGCGATCACGGTCGAGTCAGAAGACCAATTATAGTTTTAGATAAAGGGAGAATTAAGCTGGAGAAAAAACACGTTGAAAAAATTACCTCCGGTGCTTGGAAATGGAATGATTTAATCAGAAAAGGTATTGTTGAATACATTGACGCAGAAGAAGAAGAAAGCTCATATATTGCAATGGAACCAGAAAATCTTGAACATGATACTACTTATTCTCATTTAGAGATAGCCCCAAGCGCAATCCTAGGAATCTGTGCATCACTTATTCCTTTTGCTGAACACAACCAATCACCAAGAAACACCTATGAAGCAGCAATGGCAAAACAAGCGTTAGGAATGTATGCAGCTAATTATCGATTAAGGGTTGATACTCGATCACACATTTTATTCTATCCACAAAAACCTCTTGTAAAAACACATGGAATGGATATAGTTAATTTTGAAAAAAGACCTGCTGGTCAAAATATGGTTATTGCTCTCCTTAGTTATGAAGGTTATAATATGGAAGATGCAATTATTTTCAATAAGCATTCCATTGAAAGAGGGCTTGCTCGTTCTGCTTTCTTCCGTCGGTATGAAGCAGAAGAAAGACGATATCCTGCAGGACAAGAAGATAGATTTGAACGAATGAGTAAAGACGTTCGAGGTTTTAGACCTCCAGAAGCTTATGTTCATTTGAGTGCTGATGGTATTGTTGAACCTGAAAGTCACATAAAAGGCGATGAAGTAATTATTGGACGAACTTCTCCTCCAAGGTTTCTTGAAGAATATAGTGAATTCGAAGTTCGAGCACCAATTAGACATGAAACAAGTATTAGCATGAGACATAGTGAGGAAGGATTTGTAGACACAGTCTATCTCACAGAAACTAGCGATGGAAATCGACTTGTCAAAGTAAAAATGAGAGATATGCGTATTCCAGAACTTGGAGACAAATTCGCATCCCGACATGGCCAAAAAGGAGTCATTGGTTTGATTGCTCCTCCCGAAGATTTACCATTTACTTCAGAAGGAATTGTTCCTGACATAATCGTAAATTGTCATGCTATTCCATCACGTATGACTATTGGTCAAATCCTTGAGACTATGGCTGCTGTTCTTGGTTCAAAACAAGGTAAAGTTATAGATGCTACTCCATTTGAAGGAATCTCTTCTGATGATCTAGTAAAACACATGAAAGATTTAGGCTTGAATTATTATGGAAAAGAAGCAATGTATAATGGTCTTACTGGAAAGAAGTATGAAGTAGATATATTCATGGGAATGGCTTATTATCAGAAATTACACCATCTTGTGAAGGATAAAACCCACGCAAGATCAAGAGGACCTGTGCAGATTCTCACAAGGCAACCAACAGAGGGTCGTGCAAGGGAAGGTGGTCTTCGTTTCGGAGAAATGGAACGAGACTGTCTAGTAGGTCATGGTGCAGCGCTACTCCTAAAAGAGCGTTTACTCGAAGAATCAGACAAAACCTCCATCAATGTCTGTGGAAGCTGTGGAGTGATAGCAACCTATGATCGGAACAAAGACAAATACTTCTGCCCTGTATGTAAGGGAGAAGCAGAGGTGTCAACAGTAATAATGAGTTATGCCTTTAAGCTCCTGCTACAAGAATTATTCTCACTTGGCATGGCACCCCGACTAGTATTAAAGGATCAAGCATAAGGAGACGGAGGAAGAAACATGGCATTTAAATTACCAAAAATTATCGATGCTTTACAATTCGGTCTTTTATCTCCAGACGAGATAAGAAAAATGAGTGTTGTCAGAGTTATAACCGCTGACACTTATGATGAAGACGGAACAGCAATTCCCTCTGGATTAATGGATGGTCGTTTGGGAACTATTGATCCTGGCCAACGTTGTAAAACTTGTGGCAATAGAGTTGGCGAGTGCGAAGGCCATTTCGGTCATATAGAACTTGCTCGTCCGATTGTTCATGTAGGTTTTAATAAGAAGATTTACAAAATTCTCAGAGCAATTTGTCGTGAATGCAGTAGAATTCTTCTAACTGAAGAAGAAGTCTATGAAAACAAACAAAAAATTCTCAAGTATGAGAAACGATGGGAACAAGCTAATACAGATCTTATAAATGAAATTCTCAAGAAAGCAGCAAAAATAGTTACATGTCCACATTGTCAAGCTTTACAATCCAAAATAAAACTCGAAAAACCAACAACATTCTTTGAAGAAATTAAAGCAAGCAAAAAGAGCAAAGTGACTGAACGAAAGAAATTATCCCCTTCAGATGTAAGAGATCGGATGGAAAGAATCTCTGATGATGATTGCTTATTACTTGGGATAAATGCTAAGCATGCCAGACCAGAATGGATGGTTTTAACTGTCCTACCTGTTCCACCAGTTGCAATGAGACCAAGTATTACTTTGGAATCAAGTATTCGTTCTGAAGACGATTTAACACATAAATTAGTTGATATTATTAGAATTAATCAACGATTAAGAGAAAATATAGAAGCTGGTGCACCCCAACTTATTGTAGAAGATCTTTGGGAGTTGCTTCAATATCACGTTACCACATATTTCAATAATGAAGTCTCTGGAATCCCTCCAGCGAGGCATCGTTCTGGAAGAGCATTAAGAACACTCACTCAAAGACTAAAGGGTAAAGAAGGTCGCTTTAGAAGTAACCTTTGTGGTAAGCGTGTTGACTTTTCATCCCGAACTGTAATATCTCCTGATCCAAATCTAAGTATCAACGAAGTTGGCGTTCCACTAGAAATTTCTATGCAATTAACAATTCCTGAAAAAGTCACAGAATGGAATATTGAAGAATTAAAAGAATTAATAATGAGAGGTCCTGCTAGTCATCCAGGTGCTAATTATATAATTAGACAAGAAGGATTACGTATCGATTTACGCTTCGTAAAAGAGAAACGAAATGTTGCTGATTCTTTGGAACCTGGTTTTATAGTTGAAAGACACTTGAAAAATGGTGATATTGTCCTTTTCAATAGACAACCATCACTTCACAGAATGTCAATTATGGCTCATAAAGTTAAAGTAATGCCTTATAGGACATTTCGTTTGAATCTATGTGTTTGTCCTCCCTATAACGCAGATTTCGACGGAGATGAAATGAACCTTCATGTTCCTCAAAGCGAGGAAGCTCAAGCAGAAGCTAGAACCCTTATGTTGGCACAAGAACAAATTTCTTCACCAAGATATGGTGGACCACTTATAGGTGCAAATTGGGATTATATTTCAGCATCTTATCTTCTAACAAAGAAAGAATCATTCTTCTCAAGGAAAGAAGCTATGCAATTCATTGTCTCTTCTGGATTCAACAAAGACTTACCAGAACCAGAAATCAAAGAACCCGAAGAACTTTGGAGCGGCAAGCAAATATTTAGCTTATTTATACCTGAAGATACTCACTATACTAATACTGCAAAGATCTGCCAAAAATGCACTGAATGTTTAGAAGAAAAATGTGAAAATGATGCATATGTGACTGTAAGAAATGGTATTCTTAAAACAGGCGTTATTGATAAAAAAGCAATAGGTTCACAACAAGAAGGAAGTCTCTTAGGCAGAATTCTCATTGATCAAGGAAACGATGTTGCTAGAGAGTTCTTAGATGCAATTACTAAGTTATTTATTCGTGTTCTCTCTTACAAAGGCTTCACTGTAGGCTTTTGGAATGTTGATATTCCTAAAGAAGCGAAGACACGAATTGATGAAATACTAGATGATGCTGAAAAGGAAACAAGAGAAACAATTGATGCTTATAGACAAGGCATACTTGAAAGATTACCAGGAAGAACATTTGACGAAACATTGGAAATGAAGATTATGGAAATACTTTCAAAATCCAGAACAACTGCAAGTGATGTTGCTGGTGAGTATTTAGGAATGGAAAATGAAGCAGTAATTATGGCTAAAACTGGCGCTCGAGGTAGTATGTTAAACTTAGGGCAAATGGCGGCTTGCTTAGGACAGCAATCTGTTCGTGGTGCAAGAATTAAAAGAGGATTTAGAGATAGAACATTACCGCATTTCAAACCAGGTGCTTTAGATGCTCCTTCTAGAGGTTTCGTTAGAAATAGTTTCAGACGAGGACTCACTCCAATTGAATTCTTTATGCATGCTTGTGGTGGCCGTGAAGGTCTTGTTGATACAGCAGTTCGTACTTCCACGAGTGGTTATATGCAGAGACGACTTATACATGCTTTATTGGATATCAAAGCCGAATATGATGGAACAGTAAGAGATGCTAACGGTGAGATTATCCAATTCATTTATGGCGATGATGGCATTGATCCAGCTAAATCAGAACATGGAAAATCAGTGAATATAGACGCAGTCATTGATAGAGTCCTAAAAACAACAGTAGAGGAATAGATTGAGGTCGTAAAAAATGTCAAATACAACTAGCACTGCAAAAAAGCAAACTTATGTAACTTCAGAGGTAATTGAGAAAGAAGTCAGTAAAATTAACAAAGACAATCTTTTTCCTGCGAAATTTGAATTGGAAATAACTGAAAAGTTGAAAGATAGACAGCTAACAAAAAAACAATTAACTGAAATTCTAACTCGAATAAGAACTCAATTCGAAGGTGCTTTAATAGAGCCAGGAGAAGCTGTTGGGGTTATTGCCGCTCAATCTATAGGCGAACCCGGAACACAGATGACTTTGAAAACATTTCATTTTGCAGGTGTTGCAGAATTCACAGTAACTCAAGGTTTACCTAGATTAATTGAAATTGTAGATGCAAGAAGGAATCCAAGTACACCCATGACTGAAGTATATCTTGACGAAGAACATAGAGTTGATGTTGAAAAAGCAAAGAACGTAGCTAGGAAAATTAGGTTAACTCGTGTTGAAGATATTGCATCCAATTACAGCTTGGATTACTCTGAAATGCTTATCATTATAGAAATTGATTTAGAATTGTTACATGACAAAGGTTTAGACGTAGAAGCTGCAAAAATTGCCATCGAAAAAGGAAAAAAAGTTGATGTAACAGCTCAAGGCAATATTATAACTGTAAATCCGAAAATCGAGAAAATAAAAGACTTACAGAAATTTGCTTCGAAGCTTAGGCAAATGCCTATAAAAGGACTCTTGCCTATTAAGCGAACTCAAATTACTAAAGACCCTGAAAAAGGGGAATACATTATCTTTACAGAAGGAACTGATTTTGTAAAAACACTTAGAATTCCAGGTGTTGATCAAAAAAGAATTTACACAAATCATACCTATGAAATTGCTGAAACTTTAGGTATAGAGGCCGCTCGCAATTCAATAATCAAAGAATCTATGGCAGTTCTGAAAGCCCAAGGTTTAGATGTTGATATTCGTCATATTACTCTTGTTGCTGATTTAATGACTAATACTGGAGATGTTAGACAAATTGGTAGACATGGAATAAGCGGTGAAAAGATCAGTGTTTTAGCACGTGCTTCATTTGAGATTACAGTGAAACATCTTCTAGAAGCATGTCTACAAGGTGAAGCAGATAATTTGAGAGGTATCACTGAAAACGTTATCGTAGGTCAAATGGTTCCATTAGGTACTGGAGCTATTGATTTAATGATGAATCCAATGTCTCAAAAAGACAAAAAAGCTGCAAAGAAATAAAATATGCGAAGACTTCACTTTTCAATCGAAGGGAATAATTTAAATTCCCTTTTCATTGGGATATGAATAAAATCGTTACTTTGAGAAAACAATTGTTGGAGAAAAGTAATATGTCATATGATTTAAACAGAGAAATACAAATAATTGCCAGAACTGGCAAAAAAGATTATGGAATAAATAAAGCTATCAAAGCAACTAAGCTTGGTAGAGCTCAACTAGTTATTTTAGCCAATAACTGTCCTGATGATAAAAGAATCCGAATTGAATATTATTCTAAACTAGCAAACATTCCTATTGTAGTATATACAGGAAATGGTTATGACCTTGGTGCACTTTGTGGACGTGGACATGTCGTATCAGCAATGTCAGTTTATGATTCCGGAGACAGTAAAATAATTAGAATGTTGAAGAAGAAATAAAATTCAATTTTAAATTAAATTGTAGGTCGTGTTATAAACTGCCACGTGGGATTAAACTTTCTATCGATGAAATGAAAACAATCAACGTCTTTATTAGTGTAACAAAGATTAGCCCAAAAGATTGTATAATAGATAAAAAACTCGATAGAATTATTTTCTTAGTAGGTAGAGGAGCAGTTGGTTCAGCTATTGGACGACAAGGATTGCACATTAAAAAACTGAAATCTATTCTTGCTAAAGATATAGAAATCGTTGAAGACGATGAGAAACCTGAACGTTTCATAAAAAACTCCCTTATACCTGCAATTGTGGAAAAAGTTGTAGTGGTCAGAAGAAAAGACAAGCATGATTTAGCATTTGTTACAATAAAACGCGGTCAAAGAGGATTAGCAATTGGTAAAGATGGTCGCAATATAGAACGTGCTCGATTGCTTGCGAAAAGACATTTCGATATTGAGAACGTAATTATAAGTGATCAATAATTTCTTCACCCAAAATTTCTTTTGATTTTTCTTTTTTATTTTGAGAAACCATTAGAATACTTTCGGTTAACTCTTTTCCTTTTCTTTTTATAATGAAATATTCATATTAAACCATAGATGAAGAACGCATTTACTTTTGGGTTGATACCTCGGCAATGTCATCTCCTCGGCAAGAGAAAAAACTAAAAGCGTTCTTCCATCATGTGCACTCGGCACGCACTTTGCTACCATGTATGGGGGCCCCTTTTTTGCCCCTTATACTTTCTTAAAGAAAACGACCCTATATATGTGAGGATAAATGAATGCAGAAAATAGATAGGAAAATTGTTCCTCGAGGATACCAAAAACTCATACTCGATCTAATAAAATTACATACTTCTAAGAAGAAAAGTGTTTTACTTGAACTTGATTGTGGTATGGGGAAACGTGTCATTACGTATGAAATATTAACTACACTTTTTCCTGAGAAACGCATTCTCTTAGTAGTGTTATCCTCTTCTTCTCTTCATGAAACCAAAGATTTTCTGCAAAATGAATATGGTGGGGTTGAGGGATTTAACTGGATAGGACCTGGTATTAGTAATTCCTATGCACAAAAAATCCTGAAAGAATCAAGAGTGATTCTTTGTACTCCACAAAAGCTATCAAATGTAATAAAAAGAGCTCCTAAAGATTTTGAAGATACTTTTGATATTATAATAATAAATGAAGTTGACAAATTGATAAGACGTATGGGATCTAGGAGAGTTCTTGTTTATCCTTGGACTGATTTACTAACCCAGCTTGGTTCCTCATTATATATTGGAATGTCTGGCACACTCAGAGATTCTCATTATGTTTTAGATCAAGATCAATTGGAAATAAGAAAAGAATTAGACACACTTGTTGAATTCATTCCGGATGTTGAGCATATTTTCATGGATTATCTTGCGGGAACTGATGTAACGAAGTTTACAAAGGAAACAATAATAGAAACTGTTCCTGTAGAGGATCCTGCTATATCTCAGATTTCTGAAATTATTGGTCAGCAACTCAGAGAAGCATATGCAGCTATCAAGGCGGAACTAAGAGAAGAAGCCCCTGAATATTTAGAACAAGTGAAAAAAACTGGCCCTCAAGCATTACTCCAAGCTCCTGTTTCGGAATCATTGCGTGGCAGAGCGCAATCCCTTACTTTGACAAGAAAATACTTGTTCTCTATGATGCCTGCACAATTGAAAAAATTTCTTTGGAAACTTCCTGATGTGGATGAAAGTATGTTGCCAACAATCTCTCAAAAAGTACTCAAAGCAGTTGAAATTGCAAAAAACACAAACAAAACTGTTATTCTTTGTTCGTATATACGAACAGCAAAAACTATTGTTTCTCATTTAACTAAAGCAAACATAAAGCCATTCTTACTCACAGGGCAGATATTTGATAAAAATGCTGTTTTGCAAAGTTTTCGGAAATATGATGGAAAAGCAGCCATAATAATGTCTCCAGTAGGAGAACGTGATATTGATTTACCAGAAGCAGATAAACTGATAATATTTGATTGTGTGCGAACTACAAAAACAGTTTATCAGCAGCTGAAAAGGATAAGAGGTGGTATTGGTGTCTTTCTCTATTACAATAATTCCTATGAAGGAAAGAAAGTTCAATCTGTGATCTCAGATATTTTGGAACGATATCCATGGAGTACAAAATTAGCAAAAAATAAAAAATAGAAAAGAAAAGGTAAAAAATTACCTTTTTTCAAAAAACTAACAATCTTTCTTTTCTTCTTTGTCTTTATCTTCATCTTTGTCAAAATCAATTTGATTTGGAATATCACCAATTAATTCTAATTGCAGTTGTAGTAGTTTATTCCAAGATTTTGCGTTTTGAATTGCACCTGCTTCAATAAATCCATCAGTTTGATCCACAAGTTGTTCAATGATATCAAATATTTTAGCAACAACTTTCTCACCAGCTTTTCCTGCTGCAGGTAGGACTTTTTCTTTAGTTTTTTGAATATTATCTTTGATAATGTCAAGTTCCATAGTTATCTGGTCTT
The DNA here is from genome assembly GCA_030671945.1 of Candidatus Heimdallarchaeota archaeon. Taxonomy (GTDB): domain Archaea; phylum Asgardarchaeota; class Heimdallarchaeia; order JABLTI01; family JABLTI01; genus JABLTI01. The sequence goes on along the minus strand of DAOVHJ010000056.1, from coordinate 130 downwards.
GTTCTTTTGTACTAAGAGTTGAAAAGGCAATTGGACTTACAGTTAGTGTTTGACGAAGTTTCTTTGAATCTGAAAAGCTTAATCTTGCAGAAATATTTATTTGTTTACTCTCTTCGATAAGATCTTTTGC
>DAOVHJ010000317.1 GCA_030671945.1 Candidatus Heimdallarchaeota archaeon | reverse complement strand
TGGTATATCTTCATCTTTTGTGTAATACTCCACCTTTCGGCATACTCCATGATGTAAGTCAATGTAGAGTATCACTTTCTCTTTCAAACCACCTTCTGGTTCAATTACGAACAAAAAATCTCCTTCCCAATCTTTTGCTGCTTCCTGCCATGCTTTCCCAATATCACTGTTCAAAGCATCTTTGTAAGCTAATAGCCAAGCTTTACTTGGAAAATTCAAAACCATCTTTTATTATCTCCTGTTAATACTTTAATCTGCTATAACTAGGGAGTATTTAAATGTTAATTTTAAGATTTTTGACGGTTAAAATAAGAAAAAAAGAAAGAAATTACTCGTAGTATTCTTCTCGAGTAACTCGCATAACTAGGGGATTTGCTGCATCCGGGCATGCATGATCTGCTTTGTTTTTATCTTTCAACCAAGGAAAGTTTGCTTCGTATTTCATTGCATAGATTTTCGGTATAACTGAATACATTGCTGAAATACAGAATTTTCCTTTGACTTCCCCATCTTCGAAAATAATTTTATCTCCAACTTTGAGCCCTGCAGCACAGTTTCCTTCTTGAGAGATTATTTCAACCACTATTCTTTTGTATGGCATTTTGATGTACCTACTGCAATTTACTTTTCGATTCTTAAAAAATTTCCGAATAAATTTGGTATGAATATAATCTAAAGTACTAATATGGAGAATCATTAACATAAAAATAGTAATTCTTTTATTCCGATTATGTTTGCCGAGTAAGTGATTGTAGTATTGTTTAGTGAAAACGAATTGCAATTAAAAAAAATCAAATGTATTATTGTTTACAATTAGGAGAAAATGCAGAAATGGTTAAGAAATATGTTTATTCTTTCGATGAAGGAAAAACAGAAATGAAAAATCTTCTTGGCGGGAAAGGAGCCAATTTAGCAGAAATGACTACTTTGGGCGTTCCAGTTCCTCCAGGATTTACAATTACTACAGAAAATTGTATTGATTATCTAGCAAATAACAATACTTTCCCCAAAGGTACTATGGATCAAGTAAAGAAAGCTTTAGTAGATCTAGAAGCAAAAATGGGAAAGAAATTAGGTGATCACACAGACCCACTACTTGTTAGTGTTCGTAGTGGTGCAAGAGTCAGTATGCCAGGTATGATGGATACTGTCTTGAACCTTGGTTTAAATGATATGGCTGTTATTGGTTTAGCTAAAATCGCTGAGGATGAAAGATTTGCTTATGATTCTTATCGAAGATTCATAATGATGTTCAGTGATGTAGTAAAATATCAAGAAAGAAAGAAATTCGATAAACTTCTTGATAAAATGAAGGAAGAGAGAGGAGTAAAAGATGATATTAATCTCTCGACAGCTGATTTGAAAGAATTAGTTTTACAATACAAGAAATTGTACAAAGAATTGTTGGGTGAAGAATTCCCACAAGATCCTATGGTACAACTAGAAGATTCAATACACGCTGTTTTTTCTTCTTGGAATAATGAACGAGCAATTAACTATAGAAATCATGAAGGCATCCCACATGATTATGGTACTGCAGTTAATGTCCAAGTAATGGTTTACGGTAATCTTGGTCAGACTAGTGCTACTGGTGTTGCTTTTACAAGAAATCCTTCTGATGGTAAGGATGAACGATTTGGAGAATATCTCATACAAGCTCAGGGTGAAGATGTCGTAGCTGGTATTAGAACTCCCACTCCAATTGCACAACTAAAGAAAGATATGCCTGAAATGTACAAGCAGTTTGATGCACTATGCGAAAAACTGGAAAAGCACTATAAAGATGTGCAAGACGTTGAGTTTACTATTCAACAAGGCAAGTTTTTCATGTTACAAACCAGAACTGGAAAAAGAACAGGAGTTGCAGCAGCAAAGATTGCTTTTGATATGGTAAAAGAAGGTATGATTGACAAGAGAACAGCAGTTAGTCGAGTCACTCCAAGAGATGTTGAAAACACTCTATTTCCGCAAATCGTTTGGAAAAATCCAAAGCAAAAAACAGTAATGATCGATGGCAAAGAGGTTCAAGCAGTATCTTTTGCTAAAGGATTACCAGCAAGTCCTGGTGCTGCAGCAGGTATTGCTATGTTTAGTGCCGATAAAGCTAAAGCAGCAGCTGATGAAGGAAATCCTGTTATTCTGGTTAGCGAAGAAACTACACCTGAAGATTTCCATGGTATGGCAGCAAGTGAAGGTATCATTACTGCACGAGGTGGAATGACATCTCATGCAGCAGTTGTTTCCAGACAAATCGGTACAACTTGTATTGCTGGAGCAGGTGATGTTTCAGGTATGCATATTTTTGGTTTAAGTCTAATAGGAACCAATGACATTGAAGTTAAAGAGGGCGAATGGATGACCCTTGATGGGTCCGAAGCTTTAGCTTACATAGGAAAGCTTCCTTTGAAACAATCAGATTTATCAGATCAAATGAAAACTATCCTTAAATGGGCTGATGAAATTGCTATAAAGGAAGGAAAAGGTTTCCATGTAAGAGCAAATGCAGACAAACCAGATCAAACCAAAGTGGCAATGGATTTTAGAGCTCTTGGCATAGGTTTAACTCGAACTGAACATATGTTCATGGAAAAAGATAGATTGCCTATCGTTCAAAAGATGATTTTAGCTAGAGATAAACAAGAAGAGCGAAGAAAACATGCTTTTGATCTCCTACCATTCCAAAGAGGAGACTTTGAAGGTATTTTCCGAGAAGCAAAAGGTTTTCCGGTAATTATTAGATTAATCGATCCACCACTCCATGAATTCTTACCAGATGAAATAGAATTACTAGAGAAAATCTGGGAAGAAAAATTACCTGTAGATTCCGATGAAGCAAAACTCCTAAGAGAAGTCCGGGCGACAAAAGAATCGAATCCGATGATGGGCTTCAGAGGAGTCAGACTTTGCTTGGGTATTCCTGAATTGATTGAAATGCAATCTAGGGCTATTCTTGAAGCAGCATCTAATGTCCAAAAAGAAGGAAAAGTTGTTTTTCCTGAAATTATGGTACCTGTAGTTGGTTTCGTTAAAGAATTCGAATTAGCTAAGGACATTATCTTGAGAGTTAAAGATGAAGTTGAGAAAGAATCCGGTGTTAAACTGGATAAATTCAAAATAGGAACCATGATCGAAGTGCCAAGAGCATGCTTTGTTGCCAAACAAATAGCAGAAAAAGGTTGCGAATTCTTCAGCTTCGGAACAAATGACCTTCACCAAATGGGCTTGGGTTTCTCTCGTG
>DAOVHJ010000252.1 GCA_030671945.1 Candidatus Heimdallarchaeota archaeon | reverse complement strand
TCAACTTTTTACCACCCTCAGCATCATCGATAATTCATCCTCATATACAAGTCATCCAAGATATTAAAGCTACAAAATTAACTGAAAAATTGCTTCACAAAAGTCAGCAATACAAAAAAGAGACTGAGAGTAATTATTGGTTGGATTTAATCGTATCAGAAAGAAACCTTGGTGAACGTTTTATCGCTGAAAATGAATTTATGTCTTGGTTAGCTACTTATTCACCAATGGGCAAGAATGAATTAACAGGAATTGTTACTATCCCGAAAACTGATATTACCACTTTTACAAAAGCGGATTCCAGAGATTTGGCGGTAGGATTAACTAAAGCATTTAAAGCTCTGTACCTTGCTAGAGGAGCAACATCAGTTAATATGGCATTATACTTAGGACCTATTGGTCAAGATAGATCAGATGATTACAGGATTAATTTAAAGATTGTAAGTAGACCAAACTTACTTCCTAACTACACTGGTGATATTGGTTTTATGGAATTACTTCATTCTGAACCAATTGCTGCTGCAAGTCCTGAAAGTATAGCTGAAACGGTTAAAAAGTACTTCTAATTATGTCGCTGAGATAACTAAAAACAATATAATGCTACTTTATTTCCTCATCAGTTATTATTTTATAGCAATAGAACAAGCTTTTATTACTTAAATATAGGTCTATTTAATATAATTTCACAAAAGTTATATAACAAATGAAACATTTGAAGATTTGATAAACGAGTCATTTATCAAAATTTCATTTACTGAAATTCACTGAAAAGAACACGATAAAGGTATTTGGAGATAAAAAAGGTTTGAGTTTCCTTAGAAGATTAATTAGCGCAGACAAAAGAAAGGGTTTAGATGGTGGTCCTGCCAAACAACATGTTGCTATTATTGGATTAGATGCGGCCGGAAAAACCACAATTATGAAGAGGATTTTACGTTCCGAATATACACTTTCCAAACCAACTTTTGGAGTAAATATCGAAGTTTATAGATATCGAACTTTAGAATTTGTAGTTTGGGATCTTGGTGGTCATGCTCCAATAAGAAAAACATTATGGAAAAAATTCGTTACTAAAGCTCAAGTTATAGTTTTTGTAGTTGATGCTGCAGATAAAAAACGTTTTAATCTAGCTAAGGATGTTTTCTATGAATCTTTAGAAAACACAGAGCCAAATGCTCCCATTCTTTTCTTAGCAAACAAATCAGATAAAGAAGATGCTGCATCTTCCGTAGAAGTAATGGAAGCATTAGAACTTCAGAAAATGACCCGATCAGATAGAGCATTCAACATGTTTCGTTGTTCAGCTTTAACAGGTGAAGGATTATTCAATGCTTGGGATTGGCTTGTAGATATTGTTGCTAAAGACAAACATGTTCCAACCTGGCATGTAAAAATATTCTCCGCAGTTGCTTTTGATTCAAATGGTAAAGAATTAGACCAAGCCATTTTTGGAAATCCGACACAACAAGCAAAAGTTGCTATGGCTTATCGGGAATCAATAAAAGAAACGGAACGGTTTGTTAAACAGATGCGAGACTATGCTGAAGCTGTAACTGTCTTAGAAATCATGGAAGATTATCAATTAGTTATAACTAAAAACAAGTTATTCGTCTTGGGTATTCTCATAGATGTGAACGATCCTGTTAGCAGAGTTTTAACAATTGCGAGTCGTATTTTTGATGCAATTGAAATGGATTATCTCAAAGGATTATCTATTTCGTTAGAAAAAGTGATTTCAAATTATTTCCCCTTAGATGCAATTTCGTGAAATCACTATCGTATTTCTTTTATCCATTATTTTTCTTCTTTTTATTTACACACCGATAATCCTTTATAAAATACTGTTTCTAAATAATAGTAAAAAGTTATATTACCATAACGATTTTCTACAGAAAGGGATAGAAATCAATGAAAAATACAAAAAAATCGATAGAAGCATTCTCTGCTTTCATGCAAAAAAAAGAACATACGATTCCTTGGGTACTTTTAATGGGAGAAAAAGGTTCAGGGAAGACGACATTGCTTTATTATCTGCTATCCTCTAATCGTGACAAAGTTTTCCCAGATACAGCTCTTAATTGGATAGACATTTCCTATGGAGCAGAATGGTTTAAACTGATAGATTTAGGAAAAGAAATCTTAGAAGATGAAAAGGTTACAGATTATTTCTTGTCGATAGCAGATGGAATTGTTTATGTTATAAATGGAGAATCAGATGAATCCCTCAGAGAATCCACAGAACGTTTCCATAATATTGTTGATAAAATTCCATCTAATGTGCCATTATTAGTTATGATTAACAAAAGAGATCCTGAGAGAGAAATAAATCTGAGTCAAGTTTTAAGTAATTATGATCTTGGATTAATTTCTTCCCCAACAGATCCTCGATCATTTCACTTTGAGATCTGTACAATTATGACCGGGGAAGGCATCTACCGAGCGTTTGATTGGTTTGTCTCGAAACTAATGGCTTATGAAGGCTACCATGAGATAGTAAATGTTCATAGAGTGTTAATCTATGATGTTAATGGTTTACTTGATTTTGATGCTCAATTTTCAAATATAACAGATAGTGAACAAGACGCTGTTTTAATTACTGGTTTATTGTCTGCTCTTAACTCCATGACGAGAACTTTGTTTAAAGATTCCAGTTTCTTAGATGTTGTAACTGTGGGAGATTATTCAATGGTTCTTGTTTCAAACAAGCAAAAGATCTGTTGCTTATTTGTTGAGCGAGGAGGAGCTATTGGCAAAGCGAAGCAAATAGCAGAAATGATACTTGATAGATTTTTAGAAGAAGGTGAAAGTGGACGAATTGCTATAGAGAATATAGTGGAAGAAAGCAAGCATAAAGATGAGGATATATCCATTTAGTAATTTTTATTAATTTAAAACAAAGATAATGATAATACACTGTAGAGATATCGGGTAAAAACAGATTTATAAATTTAGAAAAATATGTCAATACAGAATCATTGCACAAAAATCAAAATATCATATAAAAATAAACTCAAAAAGAAAGGATGAGAAGAAATGTTTGGAATGGAATCGAAAAAAGATCATTTGTTAGGAATCGTGTTTGTGACCTTTGAAGACACTGGTCCCTCAGTAATCTATAATGATACTGATCTCACTGAGGAACAAACACTTACGTTAGCAGTAGAAGGAATGACTATTGTAGGTCTAGATGAAGGATCACAAGGAAAAACATTGAAAGAAAAAAAGGCATCAATATTTGATACCATGGATGATAAACGTTCTTTCGGACCATTACCTGTCCCAGATGCTAAAGATCTTCGTGCAATGGCGATTACTTTCGATGTTGAATCCGTGGATTCAACTGATCATAGAATTACAGAATTCGGTCGTAAATGCATCCTCTTCCTCCTCTTTAAAGAGGATTATACTCGAGAAATTCTTGATGCTTACGGTTTAATCAAACCATATTTCTCTGTTATAGTAAGAGATATTACTACAGAAAATGATCTAACTCATGCAAACTTACTAGACATGTCCCGAAAGATGGGCATGCTCTTTTCAGGTAAACTCCCTCGAGTCTTCACACTTATGGATGATGGCTCTCCAAAAGAACTAATCGGAAAGAAAATTCCTGCATCAGATGTTTTCTTGGTTGCAGATAAAAACAAAAACACCTTATCAATTCTATTCTATCATCCTGATCCAACAGTTTGGAGAAGAAGACAGATATACAAGAGTGCTTCGAAATTAAATTCAAGTGTCTTTAAGAATAAATTGAAAGTTATCACTGTCACTGAAATAGAAGAGATGTCTGCGATACTTGATAGGTTAAATGTATCCATTGAAAAAATATTTTAATCCATGAGAAAAGTCAGATTCGCTTTTCCTCATCTATTTCTTATTTACCTTTGAGTCTGTAGAAACGAATAGCTTTATATTAAATGCTACATTTTAATGATTTGTTAAAACAATTTTCTAAAAGTACGAAAGCATTAGGGGCGCTGCAATTGTCAAAAATTATTGCTAAGGTTGTATTTGGTGGTGATGGTGGAGTGGGAAAAACCACACTTATACAGCGTTATCTTACTGGTGAATTTATTGATACAACCAAGTTGACAATTGGTGTTGGATTCCACATACATCAGATGAGTTATCAAGGCAGAGACATATCTTTGAGTGTCTGGGACTGTGGTGGACAAGAACAATTCAAGCAAATGGGCATTTTTGATAATTATTTCAGAGGAGCACTTGTTGCGGTCTTGATGTTTGATTTAACTCGAGCTTTGTCTATTGGTGGTCTTGATACTTGGTATAGTTTTGTAGACCAAAATGTTAAAACTGATATAATCATTGTTGGGGGTAAAAGTGATCTACCAAGAGATCCTCTCCTATCTGATGATATAATAGAAGAG
>DAOVHJ010000115.1 GCA_030671945.1 Candidatus Heimdallarchaeota archaeon | reverse complement strand
TCCTGATTCAACTTGTCAGATCTCTTCATTGACACAAATAACAATCTCTGTTCTTCCATCAAAAATCTTTCCAATAATATAGTTTTGATTTAAAGAATGAAATAACTTTAGCTAAGAACTTTAGTTTATTCACAAACAATTTATAATAAGAAAGACCGTTAATATTCCTTAAGGAATTTCGTGAGATGTTTGCCTAAATGCACAATAATATCTCTTCTGACTCCCGAATAAAAATGGACGTATCAGAGGTAATGACCTCTACTGTTTTTTCAATCTATCCAGATCAAACAGTAGAAGAAGCAGCAAAATTGATGTTGAAGAAAGAAGTAGGTTGTGTCATTATACAACCAAGAAAAGGTGAGAAAACTCCACTCGGTATTATCACAGAAAGAGATATTGTTACTCGAGTTGTTGCAATTGGCAAGAAAGCATCAGATGTTATTGTTGATGAAATTGCAACCAAACCAGTAGTCTCCGCAAATCCCTCACTAGATGTTGCTAAGGCAATGTCCCTAATGGCTAAATTGAATATAAGACGATTAATCATAGTAGAAAATAACAATGTAGTAGGGATAGTAACTTACAGAGATTTATTGAGAATTGCTCCAGGATTGCTTGAAATTGCCCTTGAATATGAAAAAATTGGTTTTGGAACAAAAACAGAAGATGATATCATAGATTTCGCAGACGAAGACTATGACAAAGATTCTGAGTTGAATCCACCGGATTTATCTTTAGGATTTTATTGTTCCATATGTAACGAATGGAATGAAAAAGAACCAATTTACAACTCTGATGATCAAGCTTTATGTAGTGATTGCCAGGCATTAGATGAATAGATGAGTTATAGCAACTCATAAAAAGTGATTAACGCTCAAAAAAAAAACGGAGAAAAAAATCAGGAGATATACAATAATTTCTAGGAGGAAATTATATGAAAGTTTCAGAAGTAATGTCAACTGAATTTGAAACAATAGAAAAAGATCAGAGCCTATATAATGCTTTGAATCTCATGAGGAAGAAGAAAGACACCTCGAGACTAATTGTAATTCAAGGTGAAAAACCGGTCGGAATTATATCCTTCCGTGATGTAGCAAATAGATTAGGAACTTATAAAACAGAAGGAATGTCTCCTAAAAATTTGCATGTTTCAAGTGCAATGACTTATCCTATTTTACAAATTGATAAAAACGAGGATGTTGAAACAGCAGCCAATATAATGTTTGAGAACAGAGTTTCAAGCTTACTAGTCATGGAAGATGAAAAATTAATTGGAATTATGAGAAAATTCGATCTTTTGAAAGTCTATGATACCTGCAAGAAAATAAAAGTAAAAGAGCTAATGACAGAAAACCCAGTCATGATATCTACAAGTGAACGAGTCATTTCTGCTCGAAACACAATGATAGAAAAGAAATTCAGTGTTTTACCTGTTCTGGAAGATAGTACCATTGTAGGAATTATTGATGATGCTACACTTGCAGACGCATTAGCAAGATTTCGAGAACAATTCTCAGCAAAACAACAAAAAGCTAGGCTCCATGATTTCTTTATTGAACAAATTATGAAATCAGATCCGCCAATAATTGATGAAAACGCTCCTTTATGCGATCTTATTACAGTCTTTCAAGATACAAATTACAAAGGAGTATTTGTAGTTGATAATTCAGAAAAACTAGTAGGAATTGTCACACTAACAGATATAACAAAAGCAATCGTCGAAGGCAAGAAATAAGAATAGCTTGAAGTAATTTATTCACTAACAGAAGTGAACTGCAAAGAAGAATGGCTAAGGAGCGCACTTGAGGAGTTCTTTCAGTGACTGTTGACACTAATATAATAAATGGAAAACTTTTCACACCAGAAGGATTCTTAGAAGGAGGAATCTCTATAGAAAGGGATCGAATCGTTAAAGTTGGAAAAGAACCCTCGCTCCCAAAAGCCTCAACAAGAATAAATGCTAAAGGGGCACTCATTTTACCAGGATTAATAGACATACATGTGCATTTCAGAGATCTCAAGCAAAAACATAAAGAAACAATGATAACTGGGACAAGATCCGCAATTGCTGGTGGAGTGACCAGTGTTCTAGATATGCCTAACAACAAACCACCAACTAATACAGCACAACGAGTAAAAGCTAAGAAACAAATAATTCAAGAAAAGGCTGCTGCAAATATTGGATTTTATTCATTAATGCCAGAAGATGTAAAGGAGATCATACCGCTATTTAAAGAAGGAATATTTGGTTTCAAGATTTATCCCGCATCACCTATTTATCCGCCAAAAGAAAATCAAAAATTGCTTGAAATGTTGAAATCCCAAGCAGAATACAAAATACCCTTGATTGTGCATCCTGATAATGGTTATGCAGATAGAAATGAAAAATTGCTTTTGGAAAAAAACATGCCTGTGATTGATGCTTTCTTAAAAGCCCATAATCAAATTGATGAAGCACAAGCATTGAAGGAGTTCATAGAATTAAGTAAAACTAGCGGAAACTCCCTGCACTGCTCTCATGTTACAGCGAAAAAAACAATTGAATTACTTGAAACCAATAAAGAAGAAACCAATCTTTCAAGTGAGATTTGTGTTCATCATCTCTTCCTAACCGAGAGTGATTTGCGAAAGATGAAAGCACAGGCAAAATGCTTGCCACCTGTAAGAACACAGGTCGATCAAACAGCCTTGTGGGAAGCCTTGAACAACGGCCTAATCAATGTAATAGCAACTGATCATGCACCACATTCCTATGAAGAGAAACACTGTGAATTTGAATCAGCAGCATCAGGAATACATGGATTAGAAACAATGCTTCCATTAATGATTACCGCAGCAGCAAAAGGGAAAATAAGTTTCGAGAAATTAATACCTGCGCTAACAACAAATCCCGCTAAATTAATGGCTATCAAAAATCGCGGAGAACTAAAGCAAGGGAATTTCGCAGATGTAGTGGTAGTCGCAAAGGAAAAAGGAAAAATAACTGCGGAGAATTTTGAATCAAAAGCAAAGTGGACTCCATTTGACGGTAGGGAAGTCCTCTACACACCAAAATACGTGCTGGTAAATGGTTTATTATCAAAAGAAGATGATCATATAATTTCAAAGGCAAAAGCCGGAAAAATCTTAGAAAGAGATTATGATGTCAAATTACCGGACAAATTAATTGATGAGGAGGAGTGAACAACCATCTCTTCGAAAAAAAATAGAGCAATGAAATTCGTCGTCGACCAAATGTATCATCGATTAGCTCGATGGCTAAGAATGCTGGGATATGATGCCGTATATGATCAGGATTTTGTGGATCAAGACTTCATACAATTAGCAAAAGATGAAAATAGAATTATACTTACTCGAGACGAGGATTTGAAAAGGAGAGCGCAAAAACTAGGATTACAAGCGGTAACAATAGATGCCCCTACTATAGAAGAGAGACTGATAATTTTACAGAAAGAGTTAGGAGTAGAATTAGCTTTACCGAAGAAAAAATTGCCAAGATGTACTATTTGTAACTCGGAAATAAGACTCATAGACATAGAAGAAATTCTGGAGCAAATAACTGAGCAAACACAATTGCATTACAAGGAATTTTGGATATGTAAAAACGCTGAATGCTCACAAATCTACTGGCGAGGATCCCATTGGGAAAAAATGGAAAGAACATTGAAAGATTGTAGAGAAATAATCGCTCTTGATAAATCAACAAATAAAGATTAAGTAAAAATGTGGGAATGAAATGGATCATAACGCAGAACCAAGCTATACACTTGAAGATGGAAAATTCTTAGTCACACTCGCAAGAAAATCGATTTTAAACTACTTAACCTTTAACAAACTCCTCTCACAACCAGAAGACATTCCTGCGAAATTCTTGGAAGAATCAGGAGTTTTTGTCACACTAAATAAACTAGACAATAATGGGGAAAAGAAACTTCGAGGGTGTATTGGATTTCCCACTCCGATTTATTCGCTAGTTCAAGCAACCATAGAAGCCGCAAAAAGTGCCGCAGTTAGTGATCCGCGATTTCCAATAGTGGAAATAGAAGAAATGAAAGAAATACTAGTGGAAGTAACGATTCTCACACCACCTAAACTCATGCAAGTAAAAGATCCGAAAGAATATCTTAAGAAAATAAAAATTGGTAGAGATGGATTGATCGTGAAAAGTGGTGAGAGAAGTGGGTTATTACTCCCGCAAGTACCAGTGGAATGGAATTGGAGTGTGGAAGAATTTTTAGAACACACGTGTGGAAAAGCTTGGTTGTCAGGGAATTGTTGGAAGGATTTGAACACAGAAATTTACAGCTTTTCAGGAATAATCTATCAAGAAGTAGAGCCAAGTGGAGAAGTTGTCCTTAAAGAAATCTAGTTTTTAATTTTGAAGACCATACTCTAAGTCAAATAGTTCTATGAAAAGATCCTCATGATCTTCATAATGCCAAAAAGTAATTCCTCCAATGAAATCCCAGGTAATTCGAGTATCTGATTTTCTTTTAATATAAACGTCAGAGTTGAGTTCTTCATTGCTCATCGATTCAATTTTGGTTGTTAACGCATTAAACGTGCTTATAGATTCCTTTAGTATTTCATCAAATGTTCTTTTTTGAGTTTTATCGAAAATCATTTCATTACGTTTTTTTACACTCATATTCCAAAATTCGCTTTCAACAATGGATTTCTTTTCCAAAGCATCGAGAAGCTCTTTCTCATACCATGCAATATGGGCGATAGAATCTTTGACGAACCATTTATCTGAAACTCTTTCTCCTTCTAATCCTTTATTGATGATAGCATCAACAATAGAATCCCAGTGCTTACGCCTGTATCGCATTTTCTTCAATAGTGTTTTTTTCTTCATGTTCAACCTATACACAAAAAACTGTGGTTGCATAAAATATTTTCCCCGCGAAACCTTTAAATAAAATTATGAGAATAATATACTGAAACATTCTTTTAATTAATTAACCAAAAAGTTAATATAAACTCTTTCTACAATAATACTATGAAGTATGTTAAGTTCGGGAAAACCGGAATAAAGATCTCACAAGTAGTACTAGGATCAACGAACATGGGATGGAGAATAGATGAGAAGAAATCTCATGAAGTAATGGATAAAGCTGTAGAGTTAGGAATAAATGCATTTGATACAGCAAACATCTATGGAAAATGGGGGGAAGGTGGTTACCCCGGGAGATCAGAGGAAATTATAGGTAATTGGATAAAAGAAAGAGGAAGTCGAGAAGACATCGTCTTAGCAACGAAGTTATTTGGAGAAATGAGTGAGAATGTAAATGATCGAGGGCTCTCGAGAAAACACATACACAAAGCACTAAAGGGAAGCTTGAAGCGATTACAAACCGATTATGTTGATATCTATTTTACACATACTTTTGATGCGGAAACACCTGTAGAAGAAACGATGAGAACATTCACAGCACTCATCGAACAAGGAAAAATACATTACGCTGGAGCATCGAACCATCCGGCTTGGAGGATAATGGAAGCATTATGGGTAAGTGATAAGTGCGGACTCGAGAGGTACGAGGTACTACAACCAGTCTATAACCTAGCAAAAAGACATACCTATGAGCAAGACATAGTACCAATAGTAGAGAAATACAAACTAGGAGTCACATCCTACAGCCCGTTAGGAACAGGCTTTCTAACAGGAAGATATGGAAAAACCAAACTACCAGAAACACCTCGAGTAGATGGAGTAAAAAGAAGATACTTCAAAGACAGGAACTTTGGGATACTTAAAACCCTGAAGAAGATAGCCCAAGAGAAAGAAGCAACCATGGCACAAATAGCGATTAGTTGGGTAGCGCATCAAGAAAGTGTAACTGCACCAATCCTGGGGGCAAATACAATAAAACAATTAGAAGAAAATGTTGGAGCTCTTGAGATAAAACTAACAAAAGATGACCTCAAACACTTGGACGAAGCATCAGAGTGGAAAACACTAGATGAATTATCAAGATAAAAGAATTAGAAAAAAATTGAAGAGAATGAGAGAAAAAATAAAGAAAATCATAGAGAAATGACTCTCTCTATGATCTGTTTCAGTTGATCGTTGTAGTTACAAGTGTATTGTTAGTTCTCCAGACATGATATTAGCAAAACCATATGCTGGATTAAAACCGGTAATGAAATCTACTTTTAAGTGTATTGCGTAGTCTCCAAGTGTGCCGATGAAGTTTATAGTGCCAGTGTAGACATTATTAACATCTTTCCTTAAAGTGGTGTGACCATAACAATAGAATGGTAGACCATTGAATTCATCGCCTCCGACCCAAGTACCAGTAATTTCCGTAAATGCCGAGCCAACGCCAACACCAGTAACTAGATTGTTATTCATTATTATTCCATATGAGTACGTATAACCCTCAATTGGACCAACAATAAAAACAAACGGGTTGATATTATCTATAACATGCTGAATGTTACCTGATATCCATGAAGTTCCTGGATCATATCCAGCAAAAAAGTCAAAAAGAGAAACAGCATCAAAAGTTGTTTTGAGAACTTTTCCTTGAACAGCAGTAGTACCAACGAAAACAGTACCAAGTAATACAGTCATAATTAAAAGCGTTTTTTTAGGTATTATTATTTTACTCGCCTCCCAGCGAAAATTTAAATCAATCCTTAAAATATAGATTGACTTTTTTACATTGGTATTTATCGATATAAATGTTTCTCGACGAGACAAAAAGAGAACTTAGGAAGTAAAGCAATATGTAGAGAACAACCTAACAATCTAAACTGACAACTATTTATAAATAAAAGACTAATAAAAGAGTGGAGAGCAATTTTACTTTCATAGTTCAACTGCTCTCCGAATCCCATAAACCTCTCTCCCCAATAAAATAACTCCCTTTTCCTGTGACGGGGGCTTTCTTTGCCCCTGTCCTATTTTCACTTTCTCAGATGATCCTGTTATTAATCTCTTTTAAACAAATATCTTCATTTCCTCTTTGTTAGGAGCAATCTCATTCTTGTGAAATCAAAGGTTAAAGCATAGTTTCTGAAAAACGTATGAGAAATAATTCCTCCAATATGGAACCCTATCATTTCACTTAGTGTTTTACCTCCGGCAAAGAAACCTCGAATATTCTTTTCTACAGCTTCTCCTAAGCTTAGCTCATCGACTACAAAGGGGATTATTTGTACCATTCCACCTCCACCCGATCCTGTTCTAGCTTGATCTCTTAGTAATTCAATTCCCGCTTCTTCTATTGTTGTTTCTGGGCATGTGAATCCCCCACCTGCTAATCCTGTATCGATAAAGAATAACATTGGTTTGCTCTTGTTTGCTTTTCCCCAAGCAACAATGAAGTGTTTTCCAGCCATCCAGAAGGGAATTTGTGTTATGTTTTGGTTTTTACTTTGTTCTTCCATTTGTTGCCTATTTGCTTCAGTTTTTCTTTGGAGAACTAGCTCTCCTTTTACATAATCCATTGTAGTTATGAAATGATAGAATAGTGTTGAACCGATTATTCCATTAATTTGCGTCTCACCAAAAACAGGGGCTGAAAATTGTCGTACAGGCATAAAAGTTACTGGGACATTCTTAATTGCTAATTCACCGAGGGTTATTGAATCAATCTTTCCTAATTGAACCGCTGCTTTTTTTCCTCCAGCAAAAATACCTTCTCTGGTATGAGATGCCTCGAGACCTACTTCTTTCGCAAACTCAGTATCAATAACTAATTCACTTGCACCAGTATCTATAGTAAAATTAATTGGATCC
>DAOVHJ010000238.1 GCA_030671945.1 Candidatus Heimdallarchaeota archaeon | reverse complement strand
AGCTCTTGGGTTAAAAGTAGACAAAATTGTTGAATTTCCACCGAAAGCTATGATCACTGAGAAAGAATTTGATAGCCCCTTTGGCAGAGTTCAAGAGGGTTATGTTAGAGGACTTCATAGCAGAGGAGTAGCTATGAATGGTAACCATGAAATCGTTATTTTAGATTTCTTTGCTTATTCTGGCGACCACGAGGAATATGATAGTATTGTAATAGAAGGAGTTCCCGGAATTAACCAGAAAATCATTGGTGGAGTTCATGGCGATGTTGGTACCGCTTCTATGATTGTGAATCTTATTCCAAAAGTAGTTGATGCAAATCCTGGAGTATTAACCATGAAAGATTTGCCAGCGCCAAGTTTCACTGGTAATATAATGAAGAAATAATTTGCTTAGAAATTATTTAGCAAAAACATACCTCAATTTATTGAGGTTTCTCTTCTTTTTTTCTTTTTAAAATTGTAAAAGAGGTAAAACTCTTATTGCTAATTTTATGATAGCAGGTTGTCTTAAAAGAGCACGTAAAACATCTGCTTGGCTATCTATGTCTCCTTTTTCAATAATTAATTCTGCAATATTGTTCTCTATAATTGTCTCAAAGACTTTTTCCATTGCCTTATCAGTTAATCGATTTACACACCATCTAAAGAAAGCCATAGATTTGAATTGGGACAGTAATTGTTTTTTCCACAAAACATCATACTTTTTCAAAAATCTTCTACTATTATCTTGAGCGAGAATAGAATCTGCTGCAGTTTTTCCAGCAATAGTACCAGCAATACTACCTGTAATCACACCTCCACCCGTGGTTGCTTTTGTTTGTCCCGCAGCATCACCTGTTATTAATAGACCATTTGATGATGTTTTTCTCAGCAAACCGTTTATGATAATTCGGCCACTATATTTCTTTTTAATTGAGCTTTTGACAAATCTATCCCTAACAGTTGGATGTTTTTGGATGAAATGATTAAGTTGGTCAATTGAAGGTTTCAATCTAGAGGCTAAACCAACTTTTGCAGAAGTTTGTGAAGTAGGTATAATATATATGAAGAAACCTGTAGCAAGTTTGTTACTTAAATGGATTTCAACCATATTAATATCCAAATCAGATATGTCTTCAACATCATATTGATAACCTGTGAGATACTTCCTATTTGAGATTTGTTTGAAACCAGAGTCTCGAGTAATTTTTCTTTTTGATCCACTAGCAATAATTCCTACCATAGAAATGTGATGTTCCTTCTTTTTCAATTTTAGATCAAGATACTCAAAAGTTACCTTCTTTTTGTTACGATCAAAATTTGCATCAAGCACTTTTCTATTCGTCAGATAATTGACTCCTGCTCTCTCAGCCTTTTGTTTTAGATATTGATCAAATAATGCACGATTGATAACAAAAGCTTGAGTTTCATTTCTTTTTATTGAAAAAACTTGACCAGAAGGAGAATAAAATTTTGCCCCTTGTATTTCTGTATTCTGTATTAAATTTCGGGGCAAATTATCTAAACCTAGGAGAGATAAACCATTAACACTCAGCAAACCAGCACAATGGTCTGGAATGCCAATTTCTTTCCTTTGCTCTAAAATGGAAACATTAATTCCTTTTTTAGCAGCATGTAAAGCAGCTAAAGAACCAATTGGTCCAGCTCCTACTATGGTTACATCGGACTCCAAACTACGAACCCCAAAAATACTTGAAAGGATTTTCCTCATTTGAATTAGTTAATATATATAGGATGTATGTAATTTATTCATTCTTAAGTTGTTGGTTCTATTGTATCAGTAAATTATATTATTAACTAGATTATATTAAATACTAAAAATCAATAAATCTTAATAAAGAATTATAAATAGAATCAGAATTCCCAAATGATGTGATTGACAAATGAGAACTGAAGAATTTCAATACAAAATGATTATAGCTATTCGTACAGATCTCAAAATGTCAAAAGGTAAGATGGCAATCCAAGCAGCTCATGCTGCAGTAATTTCTGTAGAAGAAGCAAAAAGAGCAAAACAAAAGTGGGTAAAAAGCTGGTTTTCTGAAGGACAAAAAAAAGTTGCAGTGCAAATAGCTACTAAGGAAGAATTGGAGTTAATTTATCAAAAAGCTCGAAGTAAGAATCTCCCATGCTCTTTTGTGAATGATGCGGGACTTACAGAATTACCTCCTGGAACTGCAACAGCTGTAGCAATAGGTCCTGCTCCTAATAATATCATAGATAAAATTACATCTAACCTTAAACTACTCTGAAAGAGATTTTTAGTTGATCTGAATGGTAGAAGGAGAATTACGAGAAAGTCATCCCATTGAGAAAAAAATGGGGATACTCTATTATTGTACGAAAACAGAGGGAATTGATGGAAAATTACGTACAACTCCAGATGATTTCCGAGTAGAGGAAGTTTTGTTGGATGGACGAAAAGTACCTATTGATGATCCAAAATTTTCTTTGGGTAATAATGAACCGGGATTATTTACAGAATTTGTACTGATAAAAAGGGATATAGAAAGTAATAACGCTTTATTCAAAATTTCTTCATCACTTAAACGAGAACTAAATGATATTAATGTTGCAGGAACAAAAGATAAAACAGCATATACTGCTCAAAAAGCAACGATTTGGAAAGTACCACCTGAAAAGCTTAGTGAGTTGGAGATTGAGGGAATAATTATACGATCACCAAGAACAACCATTTACCAAACGTACCTTGGGGATTTGTATGGCAATCATTTTACAATTAAAATAAGAGAATTAAATGATGGGAAAGAGCAGATAAATCGAAAAGTTGAGAATATCATTAAAGAAATTAATGAGTTCCATGGGGTACCAAATTATTTTGGGCATCAACGTTTTGGAACCCGAAGACCTATTTCCCACATCATTGGCAAATACTTATTGCTTGGAGAAGTAGAGAAAGCACTTCATCTCTACATTTCTTACACCACTGAAGATGAAGCTGAATCAACCATCCTTGCTCGTAAAATGTTTCAGGAAACCAATGATCCGGAAGAAACTATGAAATTACTTCCTAGTAGTATGATTTTTGAGAAGCGAATCTTGAAATACTTGAGTAAAAGACCGAATGATTTTCGTGGAGCACTACGTATTTTACCTAAGAATCTTCAAAGAATATTCATTCATGCTTATCAATCACACATTTGGAATTTAACTCTATCAGAAAGAATTCGCATCTATGGTAATCTATCAAGCAATCCTATAGATGAGTTGGAAGAGAATATAGCAATCCTACCTATAATTGGGTTTAAAACAAATTTAGCTGATAATGTATTATCGGATTATGCAAAATCATTGCTTGAGGAAGATAGTATTAATCTTGATAATTTTAAGGTTAAGTTTATGCCTACACTCAGATTTTTGGGGTCAAATAGAAGAATCGCAATAATACCAGAAAACCTCTCCTACTCTGTAGATGTTGATTCCGAGAATCAAGATTATGTGGTTATCCAATTTACTTTAAAACGAGGTTCTTATGCAACTGTCGTATTACGGGAATTAATGAAAGCGGTTCCTCTGAAGTATTGATTTAATAATAAATAAATAAAAAAATAATTTCATCTTTTAGCGAAATTCAACTCTTATATCTTCACCGGCAACGAGTTTAACTAAATCAATCAATTCTTTTACTGTGCCAGGGAGCTTTTCCTTTTCGTCAGGAGAAAGTACAACTATAGTTTCTTCTTCCACAGAAGCTTGACCTGGTTTTGATGAACGAATCGGAACAAAAATTGTATTTATACCACTTATTAATGCAGGAGAAAAGATATCAGCGATAGCTTTTCTTTTATTCTTACTCTTTTCCATTAATTTAATTGGTTTATTTAAAACTCGTTCTAATCGCTTGTCAAAATCCAGAGTACCTCCAGTTAAGAATCTAATAGATCCAGGAGAAACTATTAAGAGAATAAATTTTGGTCTTTCAATGGTTTCCAATATGGTTACTTTGGAAGCATTTGGATTATTTTTCTCAAAATCAACTGCTGTTTTAGCAATTTTTATGTCTGTATCAGTTATTTCGCCTTCTACTAACTTGGTTTGACAATCTTTACAAAGCATTCCTGTTTGAGCACAAAAAGCACATATTGCAGTTTTCATAATTAGAAACACCAACAGTGGTTGGTCAAATTTTAATTGAATGAGTTTCTCAGTCAACTAGTACTTTATTAATTCTCCTATGAATTAATATTGAAATAATAGAAGGAAAAAGCAAGAAAATATAAGAAAAAGAAGGGAATTATTTCGCTAAGGTAATTTCAATAGCAGAAACGTTGGCTACTCCGCCACCTTCTCTTCGAACAACTTGTTCAGTGCTTGTTATGATAGACTTAACTTTGAGATCAGACATAAATCTATTTCTTGTTAATTCAGCTACATCAACTGCTGTGCTAATTGCACGTCCTCTTGCACATATTTGCACTTCTTTAGCTTTGTTTTCATTGAAGCAAGTCATAATTGCTAAAACATAAGTCATAGCAGGCTTGTTTCCAACGAAAATTGTGTTATCTGGTTTTGGTCTTGGTTTGCTTTCAGTTGGTTTAACTTCTACTTTTGGTTCTTCTTTTGCTTCAGTTTTTGGTTTTGCTTCTGCCTTTGGCTTAGTTTCTTTTGGTTTGGTTTCCGCTTTGGCCTTAGTTGTCTTTGGTTTGGCTTTAGTTGTTTTTGCTTTAGTTGTTTTAGCTTT
>DAOVHJ010000018.1 GCA_030671945.1 Candidatus Heimdallarchaeota archaeon | reverse complement strand
TTCATTGCATCTGAGAAGTCATCTAAAGTTTGTTTTGTTTCAGTCTCTGTTGGTTCAACCATAAGTGCTTCATGAACTATTAATGGGAAATAGATAGTTGGTGCATGAAAACCAAGATCTAGAAGTCTTTTGGCTACATCTAGTGTGGATATACCAGTTTCCTTCTTGAGTTCTTCCCCGTCTAAAACGAATTCGTGTTTTCGTGGGATTTCAGGTGCATAAGGTAATTCCCAACCACCCAAATCTAAGAGCTTTTTCTTGAGATAATTTGCGTTCAAAACAGCTTGTTCTGATACTCGCTTAAGTCCTTCAGCTCCTAATGCAAGTATATAAGCATAAGCCCTGACAATAACACTATAATTTCCCCAGAAGCCTTTGATTTTTCCAATCGACTTTGGTATGTCAAAATTCAAATAATATTTACCAGTTTTTTTGTTAAACTCAGGTAACGGTTTTGGTAGAAAAGGAACAAGTTTCTCAACAACACCAACAGGTCCTGAACCTGGACCCCCTCCGCCATGAGGAGTTCCGAAAGTTTTGTGTAGATTGAAATGAATTGCATCGAAACCCATATCTCCAGGTCGACAAATGCCCATTATTGCATTGAAGTTAGCTCCATCATTATAAAGCAGTCCACCTACGTCATGAACTATTTTTGCTATTGCAAGGATTTCCTCTTCGAATAATCCTAAGGTATTTGGATTTGTGAGCATTAGTGCGGCAGTCTTTTCGCTAACAGCTGCTTTCAAAGCCTCGAGATCAACCAAACCATTTTCCTTTGATTTAATTATTACAGTTTTGTATCCTGCCATTGCTGCTGTTGCAGGATTTGTTCCGTGAGCACTATCTGGAATTATAACTTCTGTTCTTGTTTCTCCTTCTCCTTTATCGATATGATAGGCTCGAATGACCATTATCCCAGTTAATTCTCCATGTGCTCCAGCAGATGGTTGCAATGTTGTCCTTGCCATTCCTGCTAATTCGTTAAGCATTTGCTCGGTTTCGTAAAGTATTCTAATATTACCCTGAACAGTCCTTGCTGGTTGGAATGGATGCGCCATAGCTACTCGTTTGTCTGTGGAAATGAGATCATTGATTTTTGGATTGTATTTCATTGTACAACTCCCAAGTGGATAAAAACCACTATCCACTGTGAAATTCATTTGAGCTAAATGCAAGTAATGTCTAGCTAATTGGAATTCTGCTAATTTAGGTAAGCTAGGTGGATCGATTCTTTGCATTTCCTTAGGAATTAAAGCAAGTGGTTTTTTCACAAATTTCATGATTTCTTTAGGAATGCTAGGAGGAGAATATCTCTCATATTTTGTTTCTTCTAGTTCAAAAACTAGGGGTTCTCGATAAAATGCAAGTGTTGTTGTTTTTTCTTCAGGCATTTTATTTTCCTCCTAATTCTTTATCATACACTCTTAGCACTTCCAAGAGTTTAGTCAATTCATCCATTGTATGCATTTCAGTGACACAGAAAATTGCTGTTTCACCAAATTCAGGATGACATTTTTCAAGTGTGTATCCTCCAACAAAACCTTGCTCAATGAGTTTTGTTTCTAGTTTTGCCATTGTTCCTTTCTTAACCCGAACAATGAATTCATTATAATGTGCACCAGTAAATATTGGAGCATCAAAATGTTCAAGCTCATTTATCTTACTGGCAAGATAATTTGCAGCTGAAATACAATATTCCGCTGTTTTCTTTAAACCATCAGGACCTAATAACGATAAATATACCCCAGCTCCAAATGCTAGGATAGCTTGATTTGTACAAATATTGCTGGTTGCTCGTTCTCTTCGTATGTGTTGTTCACGTGTCGAGAGTGTTAAGACATAGGCTCTCTGTTTTCCATCTTGGGTTTTTGTTAAGCCAACGAGTCTTCCCGGCATTTGTCGTATTGTTTTAGGATTATAATTTGTTGAGAAAAATCCAAAGTGAGGTCCACCAAAACTGATGGGAGTGCCTAAACCTTGCCCTTCACCAACCGCAATATCCGCATCA
Organism: Candidatus Heimdallarchaeota archaeon; assembly: GCA_030671945.1. GTDB lineage: Archaea > Asgardarchaeota > Heimdallarchaeia > JABLTI01 > JABLTI01 > JABLTI01. The sequence continues at coordinate 13,224 of DAOVHJ010000018.1, read as the reverse complement.
TATTTCCCTGGTGGTTTCATTATTCCTAATGAAATAGGATCTACACCAACAACTGCTTTTGCTTCTACTTCATGTACTTGAGCGCAGATTGCTTCTGCTTTACTTTCAATTACACCAAAGCTGTTTGGATTTTCAAAATAAAAAGCAGCAATATCTTCAGTTAATTTCTTCTTGAGATCAGCTAAATCGACTTCCCCTGTTTCTGAATCGAAATTCACCATTTCATACTCAATCTGTGGTCCTGCTAGATAATTCTTAATAACTGATAGTCTATCAGGATGAATGCTTTTTGAAATCAAAACCTTTTGTCGTTTCTTCATGATTCTGACTGACATTAAAAGAGCTTCTCCAATAGCTGTAGCCCAATCATACATTGAAGAATTAGTTACATTTAGACCAGTTAATTCACTGATTAAACTTTGGAATTCAAACATTCCTTGTAACATACCTTGAGCTACTTCAGGTTGATATGGAGTATAAGCATTGAGTAATTCTGGTTTTGTGATAACTTCTTGTACAATTGCTGGGATATAGTGGTCTTGTGCTCCACCGCCCAAAAAAGAAACTACTGGCTTATTCAAAGAGAGAATTTTATCTATATATATTGCCAAATCTCTTTCGGACATTGGTCCAAGAAGTTTGAGAGGATTTTTTAAACGAACAGAATCCGGAATATCCTTGAATAATTCATCTACATTTTCTATTCCAAGGAATTTCTCCATTTCCTTCTGAATGTCGTTTGCTGATCCTTCATTTTCTGTTTTCATGAAAAGATCAGTACTCCAGTTAATTTAATGATCGAGAGTTTCCACATACTTTTCGTATTCTTCGGGAGACATTAATTCATCTAATTCTGCTGGATTACTTGGCTTAATTTTTATGAACCACCCTTTACCGAAGGGATCTTCGTTTATAGATTCTGCAGAATCTTCAAGAACACTATTCACAGCTACGATTTCACCTGCAACTGGTGTTTTTAGTTCTTCAACTGCTTTGACAGATTCAATATCGGCAGTTTTATCTCCTTTTTGGAAAGTAGTGCCTTCTGTAGGCAACTCAACATAAACAATATCTTTTAGCAAACCTTGAGCAAAATCAGAAATTCCAATAACTATAACATCGTTTTCTATTCTTGCCCACTCATGAGTTTTTGTATATTTGGCTTTCTCATCAAGTTTCATTTGGTCAACCTCTTTCATTTCTAATTTTTTTTTTTCGTTAACCGATATTCTTTTTTAGTTTTGGTAATAAGAACTTATTCATATTTTGAATATATGTTCTCTTTTAAAACTTTATTTCCTATTTTTAATCATAAAAATGCAAGATGCAAAATTGGGTTTTTCATTATCTCTAAACTGGCCTTTCAAAACTAAAGGTTTGCTTATTTTGAATGTATGTTTTTCCTAAATACAAACAGATTTCAGCTCGTTCTAATTCTCTTCCCATATAGAAAGCATGATCAATTTTTGTTAAGAGATTTCTATTTAGAATTTCTTCATAAATCAGTCTTGCTTTACTCGAGATTAATAATAAATCTGGTTTATTTGTTCCAGCTTCAAGATGAGTAACAAAGATTTTTTGCTTGTGATAATCGATCCAGATTGTGAAACTTCCTTTCGGATCCGGTTCATAATCCAAGCTATAAAGTTGGTTGTCTTCTTTCGATGGTATTTCTAATGATTCTATATTTTTAAATCCGACAATTTCTATATCATTAGCTGTACGACTTTTTGCCATTAAAATTTCTATCCCATGGCCTTTTGGTGGAGCATTTTTTCGTTTTGCTACGTATGCTAGATCCCTGGATTTTACTACTTCCTTTATTCCACCACGACACTTTACGCTAACATCTGTTACCAATAACAACTGAATCCCTAGTTCAACTGAAATACAACTAAACAAGGCATTAATTCCAATTGGATCTGCTGCAATAAATTCAGTTACATTACCTACACAAGTCATCATAGGTGTTTGTGGATCAACTTTCCGATATTCAATATAATGGGAAAGCGAATTGGTAAAACCGGGATAAATTGGCATTTCAATTATTGGGTCAGCAGCTATTTTTGTTAAATTAGCATCTAGTAATTTGTCTCTTAATTGTATTAATGAATTAACTCGCTCTGGTGTGGTTTTTGGTAAAATGCCTTTCTCAACATTTGTAGGAACAAAAACAACTCCCACATCTTTAGGTATTTTATCAACTAGATAAGCAGCATTTCCATGATCAATACTCAAAATGAGCTCTACTCCAGCTTTTATTGCTGCCAGTATTTCATCAACATTTAATGTATCAACACTTATAGCAAATTCGTATTTTTCTTGTAGTGTTTTTAATTTCTTAATGATTTTAGAAATTTTTTCAGGTTCAGGTTTATTTGCAATAGCACCAATATCTAAAATATCCGCACCATTGCTTAGATAATAAAGGGCTCTTTCAGTTATTTGATTCATTGAAAGTTTCGGAGCATCAACGATTTCAGCCATTACTATGGGTGGTCTATCTAGACCAACAGGTAGTTTCTTCTTAAAACCAATATAATACTCATTTTTCTTTAGAGGAGCTTTGAATCCTCGTTCAATAATATCTCGAGATTCAATGACTTTTTGTTTTTTGAGATATTTATCAGCTGCTACTACTGGTGATAAAGTAAAGGGATCAGCATCAATAATTGCTATTTTGATATCACTTGCATATCGAGGGCCTTTTACTATCGGAATACCAAGTTTATCAGCCAATGGTGTTAAATCATCTAACACTAAACCTGGTGTCATAATTAGGTCATAGTTTTGGGCTGTTTTTTTATCCAAATTCTCTAGAATCATCTTGTTTGTGATAAATGCTGCAACGTCAACCGGAAGTACAAATATATCCACATTATCAGGAATATATTTCCTAACAATAGGTTCAGCTGCTCTCCCAGTTAAAATTAGGATTTTTGGTGGTGTAGTATCCTTTGGATTTTTTTTCAAAGAAAATACCTCTAATATAAATAAGTAAATATGATTTTTAAGAGATTACCAATGAAAAGCTATATTCAATATTACTTTTTCATTTCTTTTATTAAGTAATCATATGCTTTCTCTGGCGTCTCTAAGACTATGAAGCCTTCTTGTTTACTAAGAAGATCTGTTGCAATTGCTTCTCTGTTTCTAACTATTACTTTCGTTTCTTCTAAGAATGTTATAACGCCATGTCTGCAAAACTTGACACAATCTAAACAACCAATACATTTCAATCGGTTTATTCTTATTTTACCTCTCTTTCTCCTTATAGCTCCAGGTTTACAAGCCCATAAGGCAGAACATTCTTGACATTTTTTACAAGTATCTTGATGAAGCATAATTGGCAGATAGCTTTTGACTTTTCCTTGTTTGTAGTCTGTTGGAACAAAAATTACTTTGGATTTTTCGCTTTTATTTCCCATGATAGCTAGATTCGTAATCAAGTTATCAGCTATTCCATTTGCTACTTTTGCTACTGTATTTCCAGTTGCAGGACTTATCACAATAAAATCATAATAATCATTAGCAGCTCTTGCACCAGAAGGAAAGCTTGATCCTTCATCAATCTCGAAAATTACATCATTTAGAACTTCTTCGTAATCAAAATCCTCTTCTGATTCATCAGCTATAATATCATGTAAGAAGTTTTCAATTTCACGAGATTCATGGATTCCCAACCAGTTATATTTCTCTCTAAAACCATTGCGAAATATATCCTGATTGAAATTAGGGATTTCTCTTACTTTATCAATAAATGGAGTTTTCAAAGGTACTGGAGATTCAAATACTCCATAATTTTGTGCTACTTCTCTTCCAGCTCCACTGAAAAAAAGGTCTACTTTTACATTTGAGCCCCTAAGAAACCGTCCCAATATCTCAAAGCTTTCTAATAACCAACATCCAGCGCCTGTTATCCCCCAGGCTATTCTTATAGTCATGTGTTTCTGTTTTCTCCTATATAGACAATTTAAATTCTCTTTGTTCTTAATTTAATTTTTTCCCTCTACTTGTTAAATGCTTATTTTAGCATTTTTTAGAAGTATGAAAAAGAAATATTAAAACGATTATTAAAATAAATAGATTTTTTGTTTATAAATTAATTGAAGTGTTGTTGCTGACAAAAATAAAAGAAAAAAAATCTTAAAAAAGTCTAAATTAATGACATAATTTAATGAAAAAAGGTAATAATTAGATATTACGATTCGAATTTTCTTAACATAATGTCAATTTTTCATCAAAAAATAGAGCAAAGTTTCAACACCAAGTTCTGATTAGTAACACATGAGTAAGGTTTTTAAGACATAACAGCAGAATTAAGTCTGTATGCTGAGTTGTAGTAGTTTTACTTCTCTCAGAGGTCTTTAACTCATTCAAAATATCTGCCGAGGATTTCAATTTGTGTGCTAAATCATCTATTATACAAAACAAGCGTCAGGGTCTTAAGTTCTGTAAAATCTGTCAGTGCTTAGTAGACGATGTTGATGAACATATGAACAGAAAGCATCCTAAATATGCTGAATATCTGCAAAAGAGAGAAGAAAAAGAAGCATTGAGTATTTGTGGTTATTGTGGACGTATGATTAAGGATTGGCGTGCACACGTTCAAGAAAGTCATCCAGAATTGATTGCAGCTTATGCTCGTAAAAAGAAGCCTAAAGTAGAAGATGAGGAAGAAGATTTCTCTAAAATGTTTAATCTCTGATTCTTCATCAGTTAATTTCTTGTTTTATCTTATATATATTTAAGAATGTAGTTTGAGATTAGCTCTTCTTACGTAATAACCTCATTAAAATTCTAGGTATTTGGTTCACACTTTTGACAGCCATATATCTTCCTTTACCCAAACGAGCTAAATCTCTACAAACAACTCCTCCCCAAACTTTCTCTGTTGGTAAACTGAGAACATGTAAATTGAAGAAATTTTTCGCAAAGGGTCGTGGATCTTCCCCTCTATTGAAGCACCCATCACTAATTAGTACTCCAAATTTCTCAGTTCTCTTTTCTTTGTTTAATTCTTTTAAGCCACTTTTCAATGCAGCAGAAATATTCGTATATCCAGCAGATTCACTTTCGAGGACCCTATCAATCAAAGTATCTATTTTCACTTTTTCATCCATCTGTTTTATGACAGTTGCTTTCGTATTAAATAAAATAACAGAATATTTTTCTCTAGCTAAATGATAAGCCAAAATCGCAACCGCCATGGCAGCATTTCTGAATTTTTCACCATAAAGTGATCCCGAAGTATCAAACATTAAAACACCGATATTTTCTCTACTTCTTCTTTCTATAGCAACAATATCAGAATACTGTATGTAGCGATTTAGCAGATATTTTTCGATTAGCAAATCCATATCAAAATCACTCATTCCTGGTTCATATTCTGATCTTACTTGTATTTCTCCTTTCAACCCTCTACCTACAACTCTATAGGATGATTTGAGAACTGAAATTCTTGCTAATCGTCTGTAGATTTTCTTATATTGAGGATCAAAATTACTTCTCAACATGAAGAAAAGTTCCGGAGCACTACCTTCCCCTCTTGCAGCTCTGCGTTCAATCATTCTCACGCCCTCTTTTGATTGCATCGCTTCAGCTACAGCGTATTGGTTACTTTTAGCTATCCCTCTTAATGCGGGAATATTATCATATTCAATTGCTAACTCAGACATTTTCTTTAATGTCGGATATTTCATGTTTTGTGTCAACTGGTTAAAATCTTTCGAAGATCTAGTACCAGAAACAATCTCAGCTTGCACCAATTTTTCCGGAGTCATTCTTCCTATTTGAGGTGGAGTATGACCAGAAGACCGGGGCATTTCTACTTCACTGGGACCGAAAAAACTTTCCAATAACCTTCCTTACAATTTTTTCTATTATGGTTTCTATTTTATCTTCTACTCCGTCTTCCAATTCTATCTTAGTTGCTAAAGCCATAATGCTGATGTCTATCCAAGTTTTAATGGGACGTTCTTCAAATTCATTTATAATCGCAGCCAAGTCAATAGCTCCTCTTATACTCGCACCTCTTCTGAGGTCAGTTGAAAGTCTTGTTTCTCGTACAATAAGGACAGAATAATCCGTAACTTCTTCGGGAGCATCTTTAACCTTTGCAGCCACAATTTGTTTTTCATCAGATTCTGATTGATAATCAAGTCGTATCCAAACGAAACGATCCTTAATAGCCTCCCCTAATGGAGTAGTAGCTATGAACTCAACAGGATTTTGTGTTGCAATTATAAAGAAACCGGGTTTTGCATTCACTTCTCCTAATTTTGGAATAACTAAATGTCCTTCATCCATAGCAGAGAGTAAAACGTTTTGAGTGGATTCAGGACAACGATTAATTTCATTAGCAAAAAGAATTGCACCCTCTTTCATTGCACGAATCAAAGGACCTGAGACAAAAGAATCAAAGGAATAACCTTTCTCTAAAACTACTGGCGGATCGAAGTGACCAACCAGTTTATCTGGATGATATCGCTCATCTCCATCAAATCTTACAAACTCTGTATTTAAATATGCAGCTAATGCGTGAGCAATTTCTGTTTTTCCTACTCCAACTGGTCCTTCTAAAAGAATATGTCTTCCTGCAGCCTTTGCAGCTAGAGCTTTCATTAGCTCATCAGTTCGACCGACAATTCCAAATTTCTTCTTTATTGCTTCTACGGATTCTTTTAGATTTGTTTTATCAACTTGCTTTGAAGGCACCATAAATCATCTCGATATCGTTAATTGTACCAAAATACTATAATCATTTCTTATAATTAAATGTAATGCTAGCTTAGAAGGCACAGAAAAGATTCTTTATATAGTTTTCCTCATAGCTTTATTTTGTTCTGAAACGTTTTGGAATATTTAAAAATAGAGTTAATCTACTTAATGATGAGCAAAGTTAAGAAGTTAAGAAAGATAAATAAAACCTAGGAATGAACGAAAACATACAGAAATTTCGTTAAAGCTAATAATAATTAATCAGCATTTATGGGATGTTTAAAGTGATTTCACTTAGCAAAATGAAGGCATGGTTTGAGAACGAATCGGAAAGTAGAGTAAAAAAAGTTCGCTCAGAAATCAAAAAAAGAATGGATTACATTGCCGAAAATTTCAAAGAGCTTAAAATCGCAGCTCAAGATTTCGAAATGAGTGATACTATTGATTCGGAGACTAGATCGTCACAAAATATCTATGAAAAAATGACTGAAATGGTTGAGGATTTTGTATTCCCGAATACCATCACATATAAAACTGCTGAGGAGTTTTTAAAGGATTTAGAAAAATTCCTTCAAAGAGTTTTGAAGCTTGGTCAGCGATTCATTCCTAATCTTAAGAAGAAATATAAAACACGAATTTTTGTCTTGAATAGAGCTTTAACACGTATTCAGAAAAATTATCAGGATTTTAAGGAATTTTTGGAAGACAGAACTATTCTTCTTAAAGATGTAGATAGTACTTCTGAGAATATTTCATTACTTCTTGAGAAAGTAGATGAGCGAGAGAAGTTAAAGGAAGAGATCAAATCAGAGACTAATCATTTTGGTAAACTCGAGAAACGAATAACTGATTTAAATGAGAATACAGCTGATTTGGAAACTGGTACAATTCTTAAGGAACTTGTGGAAATTAACAAAGAATTACATATTATTGTTAATAAAATAAAGTTACAATTGAGCGGTCTTGATAAGCCTTTAAGAAAACTAACTTCTCGACATCAAGATGGAAAAGTAATGGTTCCTCCATTTCTTATTGATCTTATAGCCCAACTTAGAGAAAATCCACTGAAAGCATTTGAAGACATGCCTGCGGGACATAAGGATCTCAATGATTTATTAGAGATTCTAAAAGAGGCTGCCGTAAAAGAGAAATTAAAACTGAAACCAGCAATGCGAAACAAAACAATCTCTTTGTCACAAGAAATTATGAACGGCGCTCTCAAAGAATTACACGCAGATCTTCTTCAACACTCTAAGAAAAGAAAGGTTATTGAAGTTAAGGTTGAGGAATCTGGACTAAAAAAACAAATTATGGAATTAAAAGAAAAACAAGAAAATCTAAAGAAGAATAAGGATATCCAAAGACGTAGGATAAACAGTCTAAAAGATAATCTTGAAGAATTGAATGAAGAAATTGCTAGTTTAGCAGCAAACACTCAAAGAAATATCAGAAAATTAACAAAACAAGATGTCAAGATAAACATTAAAGATTAAACAAATATTTCTTTTTTTTATGCAAATATTACTCATCGTTAATATATTATAAATTCGTTCAGAATATTACCAAGTAGATTGTATTAGATTTGAGTTTGAGAGTATGTCTTCAAAAAAGAATAAAAAAGCTGAAAAACTGGATAAAGAATCCGAAGAAGGGAACATCGAGTATAAGCTTAAGTTAGTTGATCCTTCTGCTACAAGATTTGAGCATTTAGTTACTCAGATGAAATTCAGATTACAAGAAGGATTGGGGGAAGCAATTTACGAAATTGGTATTGAAGACAATGGTTATCCTAAGGGCTTATCTGATAAAGAATTGAAACTTTCAATTGAAACATTGACAAAGATGGCACAGGAATTAAACGCAGACATTACTATTCTTAGAGAACGTGAAGGGGAAATTGGGACAGTTGCAGAAGTTTTGGTACGAAAACTCGCTGAAGAGGATTTTCTAGAAATTAGAATAGCAGTTGTGGGAAATGTTGATAGCGGAAAAAGTACCCTTGTTGGTGTTTTAACACAAGGCAAATTAGATAATGGACGTGGCCTCGCTCGAGTTAATGTATTCCGTCATAAGCATGAAATTGAAACTGGCAGAACTTCAAGTATTAGTCAGCAAATTATGGGGTATGATAGTAAAGGACGAATAGTTAATTATGAGTCGCTGAATGAACACTCTTGGACTAAGATTATTGAAGGCAGCTCAAAAGTACTTACTTTTATTGATCTCGGTGGGCATGAGAAGTATTTGAAAACCACGCTATTCGGATTAACAGGTCATAAACCTGACTATGTCTTGCTTGTTGTAGGAGCAAACATGGGCATAGTAGGCATGACAAAAGAGCATCTTGGTATTGCTCTAGCTTTGAAGGTTCCAATAATCATAGTGATTGCCAAAATTGACATTTGTCCGGAACATATTCTAAAAAAAACTCTTGATAATTTAGGAAAACTTCTCAAAATGCCTGGTTCAAACAAAATACCAATCATTGTCAGAAATGATGATGATGTTGTGGTCAGTGCTAAAAATTTAATTTCAGGACGTATTGCGCCTGTTTTCTTAATTTCTAATGTCACTGGTGAAAATCTAGATAATCTGAGAAAATTCTTAAATTTAGTTCCTGCTCATAAAATGTGGGACGAATTTATTGATGAACCAGTTGAATTTCAAATCGATGAGACTTTTTCAGTCACGGGTGTGGGTACAGTAGCTGCTGGAACGCTAATGAGTGGTACTGTTGCAATCGATGATGAGTTATTACTTGGACCAGATGAATTTGGAAGCTTCCAGGAAGCGAAAATAAAGAGTATTCAAAACAAAAGATTACAAGTAAAACGTGTAGTTGCAGGTCAAACAGCTACTTTTGCTTTGAGAAGAATCCAAAGGTCTGCTATTAGAAAAGGAATGGTTTTATTAGGAAAAGATGCGCTATTCAAAGTAGCCAAGGAATTTGAAGCAGAAGTTTTGGTTTTATATCATTCTACAACAATTCAGAAGAATTATCAAGCAGTTATTCATTGTGGTACGATTCGACAAACTGCAAAAATAACAAAAATGAATAAAGAAGTAATTCGCACAGGCGATAAAGCAAAAGTGAGATTTCGATTTCTCTATTATCCTGAATTTCTGAAAAAGGATAGACAAATTCTCTTTAGAGAAGGGAGAACTAAAGGGATTGGAAAAATAACAAAAATCTTCTATGAAAAGGCATCTTCTAAACCTTAGAATATTGGTTAAAATTACTCTGAAATTTAAATTTGTTTAACAATAGTTATTTAAAAAAGAAATTCTTTTGCTAATTAGATAATAAATCTTATTCATATTCAAGTTAACAAAGGATGCAAAATTATGTCAGAAATTAAAGAATATCAGATTGCAATTGTAGGAGCAGGTCCAGCAGGTTTAACAGCAGCAATATATACTGCTCGAGCTGGGTTCTCAACTATTGTTATTGGTAATCCATATGAATCCCAAGTAGCTAAACTAGGTTTGATTGAAAACTATAGTGGTTTTGCAAAAGGAGTTGAGGGACTAGAATTAATGGAAGCAATGGAGCATCAAACAAAAGCAAATGGTGCAGAGGTCATTTATGATAACGTAATTGAGATTGTAAAAAAAGACAAAGATTTTATTATCAAAACAGATGATGACGAAACTCTGAAAGCAAAAGCAATTATTTTAACAATGGGAGCACGACACAGAAAAATGCGCATTCCTGGGGAAGAAGAATATTACATGAAAGGGGTCTCGTATTGTAGTGTCTGTGATGGGGCATTATATCAAGGAAAACCAGCTGTGGTTATTGGTTATGGTAATGGAGCTGCTAAATCAGCATTGTATATGGCTAATCTTTCATCGAAAGTATACTTGATCTGCACAAAGAAAGAGCTTGGTGCAGATGCTATCTATGAAAGTCGATTGAAAGGTAAAGAGAACCTTGAAATTCATTATAGCTCTCGAGTAACAAAAATAGCTGGCAATGAATTTGTTACTTCTGTGACTTACAAAGAAAGCGGAAAAGAATCAGATATTAGAACTGAAGGTGTTTTTATTGAGTACGGTAGTGTACCGAATACACTTCTTGCTAATCAACTCGGGATTGAAGTTGATGATCAAGGATTTATTGTAACTAAACTCGAAACACTTGAGACAAATATACCCGGTGTTTATGCTGCTGGAGATGTGTGTGGTAGAATAAAGCAAATAGCTACTGCAGTTGGTGATGGTTGTATAGCAGCAACTAACGCACAAAATTATGTAGAGCAATTGTAATCTAATTAGTTTTGATTACACTCTTTTCTCATTTTTTTTACCCACTTAATAATTCTTATATACATTTCCAAAGTAGTAAAGCTGAGATAAAATAATAAATGATTTAGAATTTCGCAAGGAATGATTTAACCATGTCACAACCAAATATCGATAAAGTGGATGTGCAAATACCTGGTACAATGTATCATTTACAACTAACTGCTGATAGAGGAAGATGGATCTTGGCTCTATTATTACGTGGTGGCGTTGAGAATGAAGCTATTGTTCCAGTATTCTCCAAGACCAGTATTATCAAAGCTGCTAATGAATTATTGAATAATTCAAGATTAGTTATTGATAAATATCCCTTGAAAAACGTCTGTGATCAGCTTTTTGCAGAAGCAGAACGTAGTTTACCTATAACAATTCCCGCAGCTGAAGACGTTGTGGATTCAGTTGAACTTGAAGAGATGAAGCAGAAAATCGATCTTTTAGAAAATACACTAGAAAACGTTAGTGAAGAATTGAAAGAAATGATTAATGGTATAACTGAGAGACTCGATGCTTTAGAAAACGATCGCGTTGCACGATTGGAAGGAGAGCTCTCCAAGCAAGGAGATAAAAGAGACGAGGAAATGTTTACGAGTCTTGCTAGTCGTTTAGATATCTTAGAAGAATCTCAAGTAGCAACTTCTGGGGATGATAGAGTTCCATCTATTTTAACTGCTATTGAAGCAATAGAGAGCAAAGTTTCTCAGCTCGAAGGCAAAGCAGTTACAACTGGAGGTAGCTCTTTAGAAATGCCAGTCACACCTTCAGCAGATACTAGTGGTTATAGAGATGATTTAGGAAGGCTTTCGAGAGCTTTAGATTTAATTAGTCAAAGATTAACTAATCTTGAGAACCAATTAAAACCAAAACCACCAACTGAGATGTAATACATCTCAAAATCTTTTTTCTTTTTTATACTTAAGGTATGACTGGGGAAATGATTAAACCCAAAAATGCTTCTAATGAAAATGCTATCAAGGCGAGAAGCATTGTTACAAGAACCATATATTTGATTTTTTTAATTGTTTCAGGCCTGTAATCAATTAATAACCAGATGGAAACAGCTAGTACCAATGCTTGAATTACACTTATTGAGAATAAATATGCCCAGCTTGCTTCAGCTATAAATATTGGGATAATTGAAGCAGGAATTGCTAAAAATATAATTGCTGAAGAAATTCTTGCAGTCCATTTTGGTCCCATTGCTGTCGCAACTGTTGTCACATTGTTTTCCCTATCTCCTTCGACATCCATAATGCCTTTTGATACTTCTCTTCCAAAATTAAGGAAAAAAGCAGCAGCAGCCATACATTGGGTTAAAATTGATATTTCAAAATCTAGTACTAAATCCCCATATAGAAAACCCATCCATACTCCAACTGAAACCGCTAAATTTCCTATGATAGAGAATCTTTTCATATATCTTGTGTACGCAGCTGCCATAATGGCACAAATCATAGCAGTAACAATAGACACACCTATTTGTACACCAGAGCCATTTAGGAATTCATACAAATCTATTCCAATTCCTATTAAAATACCAATAACTATCAAAATAATACCAAAAGTTAAAGCTTGTTTAGGTGTGATTTCACCAGAAGGAATGGGTCTTTTTGGATCGTTTATTTTATCTACTTCAATATCAAAATAATCGTTTAACACCATAGCGGAAGCACTTAGAGCCCAACCTCCAATAAAAATCATAATTAAGGAAGGCAAGTGAGTCAACAACTGAGAAGCAACTTGAAATTCCTCGGGATTACTTACCATTATTCCAACTATTGCACACATTGTTAAAAGTAAGCAATTGAACGGGCGCATAATGCGAATCCAGGGATTTGTCATTGGAGTTCTCCATCATTTCGCAAACGCCGTTGAAGAAAAAGTTTTCGATACTAATTGAAAGAACATTCACTTTTTAATTTCGCTATCATCAAAGAAGACAAGTTCATGAAGTTTGTTCGTATGCAAGTTTAATAGTGGAACTCTTCCTGGAGTTGGAATGATATTTTTTGAATTCATATATTCTGTTTGTGATTGAAAAGTTCCTGAATTTATACAATCCACACCTCTATACTGTGTGTGGGAATTAATGTGAATGTGTCCAGTATGATACACATTTGGTACTTTCTCTATTACTAATTCATCCTTAATACTTGGAACGATACTCGTTCTTCTACCAAAAGTTGGGGCTAGATGTCTATA
>DAOVHJ010000051.1 GCA_030671945.1 Candidatus Heimdallarchaeota archaeon | reverse complement strand
TATAGAAATTACAAGAGATATTACTAAGAAAAAGAAAGATGAAGAAAAACTCATTAAGAGCGAAGAAAAATACCGTACTTTAATTGAGACTATGAATGAAGGATTAACTATTATTGACAAAAATAACGTTATCAGTTTCACTAATTTAAAATTGCGTGAAATGCTTGGGCTTTCATTTGAAGAAATAAATGGAGCAAAAATCACTGATTTTTACACAGAGGAAAGTCGTCAAGAATTACAGAAGCTTACAAAAAGAACAAGAGAGGAATTGTCTGATAAGTTTGAATTAAGTCTGCGAAGAAAAGACGGCTCAACTATAAATGTGATTGTTTCCCCAAGACCAATGTTTAATGATGAAGATGAATTTACTGGTTCTTTAGGTGTATTGACTGATATCACAGAGATGAAAAGTGCACAGGAAGCACTAGAAGAGAGTGAGAAAAAATACCGTACTTTAATTGAGACCATGAATGATGGATTGGTTATAATCGATGAGAATAATCTTTTTACTTTTACTAACTTGAAGTTTCAAGAAATACTTGGCTATGATGATGATTATTTAATCGGAAGACCAGCTTCTGATTTTCACACCAAGGAAAGTCGAGAAATATTCAAAGAACAAATGAAAATGAGAAGAAAAGGGCATGATAAACGATTTGAAATAAGTTTCATTCGAAAAGATGGAATCGTTGTTGATACATTGGTATCCCCAAAACCATTGTTTGATGATCAAGGAAAACACATAGGTTCTTTTGCTGTTATTACTGATATCACAGAAATGAAAAAAGTGGAACAAGAACGCATCAAGTCTGAAAGCCTTTATAGAACAATCTTTGAAGTAACAGGGACAGCAAATGTGATCATTGATGAAAACAATCTGATTAAATTAGTTAATTCAAAAATGGAAAAATTGACCGGTTATACAAAAAACGAGCTAGTAGGTAGGATGCTCGAATATCAGCTAGCTCCAGAAGAAATCATAGAAAAACTAATAATACCTTCATTAGATCGCAGAAATGGAAAAAATTCAGAACAAACTGTTTTTGAAAGTAAGATGCTTGATAAGCAAGGAAATGTACATAATATTTTAAGTTATATATCATTAATTCCAGATACAAAAGATACAATTACTTCTATATTAGATATAACTGAATTGAAAAAGGCAGAGGAAATCAGAAGATTAGCTTATGACCAAATTATTAATAATATTCAAGAATTTGCCAATCTTATTGATGGAATAAGAAATCCTTTAAGTGTTATCCAAGGCACTGTTGATTTAGGATTAGATCATTGGAGAGATTTAATAAATACTCAGATTAGAAAAATAAATTCAATTACAGAACAAATCGATCTCAGATGGACTGAATCAGAGCAATTTAGAAATACCCTAGTTAAACAAATGCAATAAGTGGATTATAGATACATTACATTCCCTATAAATCAGAATACAAGATTCAATTCCTCAAAGAACAAAATTTACATTGATTTATTTCAAGATTTGGGATTGTATCCAGAAGAGTTCGCAATAAATATGATTGAGTATTATCAAAGAAAGAAAAGAGAAACACTTAGAACATAGTATTTTTTGCTTAAATTCATTAATGAAAGTCTGACGATAAATATTAAGATTATTAGTCATTATAACTTCTAATACTTCAAAGCATTCCAATTTATGGGGTTCTTAAATTGTCAAAAACATCATCTCGAGATATAAAGAAACGACTATTTGAATTTGCTCGAAACGAATTTGAGACTAAAAAACCGGAATATGTTGAAGTAAGAAAAGCAAAAGGAACAAAGACATTTTACCGTGGTCCTGTTCCCCAATTAATCTTAACTAGATACAAAGCTATTGCTTATACAGTATTTGCCGATTTTGGAACTCTTTGTCGTTTATATTATTTTAATAAAGATGGCTATTGTATTAGAGATTCAAGTTATTCTGATCATCAATTGGAAAAGATTAAAGCTCACTTGAAGAAAACAACAACGAGAGTACTAAGATATCCAAAAATAGAAGTTAAACCAAAGATTGGTAATTTATCTGTAAAACTAGATAACCGATTTGTAGAAATTATTAATGAAATTGAGAAAATCATAAAACTGAAACTTTCGAGTAGACCAGTTATAACATTAAGTAAGAACCTAGATCTAAATAGAGAAAAATTATTTGATAACATAAATCGAGAAGATGAATTTCTAGAATTACCCTTTGGGATAGAAGAAACTGAATTTGCAGAGATTGTTCTTATTCAAAGTGCATTTTTCGAATTCGCCAAATTGATATTTGGTAAAAAAACAGCATTAGCTAAAAATAAAGCATTATTATTAACATTATTTTTCATAAATGATGTAAAATTACTTGATGTCTTATCTGATTATCTTAATGTTACAAACATTATACCAAAAGATTTCAAACAACAAAATCGAAAGAAAGAGTTGCCTAATGTAATCGAAATTTTGACTGATTATAATAATTATCTTTTAAGTAATGATTTCGTTGAGTATGATTTCAATTCAAATCAAAGATTTCAAGATAAATTCTTGTATTGTCTTTTATCTGAGTTTACAATTGAATCTGATCCAAAAACTCGACTTGCTAATGTTCTTCTAAGAGAAATCCCAATAATAAATACAGAAGAGAAGTATGAGATTGCTGCAAGACTATTGATAGTCGCTACATTCCTTGAGACTTTTTCAAGGAAAGGAGCAATATCCTCAAACACATTAGGAATAGCGGATAGTTTAACAGATGATTCAAAAATTGTCCAATTTGCTAATAAATTTGTAACTGATCTCTATAATTTCCGTATTGAATCATTTATTAATTACTGGAGAAAAAACAAAAATCTTTTTCCCGAATCTATTGAAGCAAAGTTTGATGAATTAACTGACACTGTTTTCAAGAAAATTATAGAACTGAAAGCTGATTTTACTACAAATACATTTGATAAGCCTGGAGATATAATTATCAAAATCAAAAATAAATCAGATGCAAACCTGGGTACGTTAGTAGCTGAGGAAATTCATTGGACACCGGTTGAAGCGATGGAAATTATTGGGGAAAAGAGAAAAATACGGGCTAAATCCTTGGCATCCAGTGAAGAATATACACTAACTATACCAATTATTCCTAAAAAGGATGGTACAATTAATTTCAGAAATCTCATGATAAGATTCAATGATCCCTTCGGGATAAAGCATTTCGTCTCTCTAGAGATTCCTTCTTTGAAAATAAAGAAAAAATGATAGTTTAATAGAGCTCATAGGATCTATTCAAAAATCCCCGCCAAATCTCAGGCATTTTATTCATTTGCTCTTGAACTATCTCTTCAATTCTTCGTTTGGTTTTACTTTCTTTATTTCCACCGACTATTGCTACCTCAATTAACTGAGGTTCAGTGATTTTCTTGCCAATTTTGCTAACGAGATAACAATCAACATTCTCAACACTGAGCTCATTAACAACTTGTTCACAGACTTTTTTTGCTGCAATATTGTAAGTTTTCCCGACATGACTAATAGGGTTCTTACCTGCAGCTGCTTCAAGGGTCATCGGACGATATGGTGTAATTAATCCATTTGTTCTATTTCCTCTGCCAACTTGTCCATCATCACCTTGTTCAGCAGAAGTTCCAGTTACAGTAAGGTAGAGACAATCATCATTTCCGGGTACGTCAGCTACGTTAACATCAACAGAAATATCACCATCCCAGATTTTTGCTGCAAGATCCAAGGTAAGACTTTGTACTTCTTCTTTAGTTGCAAAATAATGATCAACATCAACTAATTCCGTACAAATCATGGCACAAGCAATGGTGAGATCGATTTTATTCTTGTGTCGAACACCCATGACTTTTATGTCTTCACCAATTGCAGGATTTTTCTTCTTAGTTGCTGGGTCATTGAGCAATCTTTCAGTTTGATATGTTAATTGCTCTATTTTTGTTAGTGGAGCATAACCAATACCTATTGATGTATCATTTGCCAATGGAATTTCAGTACTTTCTTCAAAATTGCCAACTAAATCTGTGCTTCCTGATCTTACTTTGTAATCTATAATAATATCATGTGCAATGTTTAAATGTGGGAGATCTTTTTGTAACCAATTCTTTGTAGTTTCAATGACTAATTTCCCAATTGGTAAGAATCTTCCATTAATTTTGGAATTTACTCCTACTGCTCGTCCAACTAAAAGAAGATATATTGGTTCTAATATTTCTCCATAACCAATTCTTGCATCTGATTGTCCACCAGCGAGAACAGCTTTATCGAGATTGTGATGGAGGATTCTCCCGGTATTTTCAATATACCATTTACTGATAGCAATACTCATTTCTTCTGCAGCTTTATCGCATAAATAATCAGGATGACCTTGCCCTTTTCGTTCCACGATTTCCACAGGAAGCTTCGACGGAACTACATCCCTACCATAACTTATGACTAAATTCTCCAATGTTATTACTTCCTTAAAATAATACTATAGTGTTTTTTCTTTATATATTTATAAGCTAAACAATGTTTGTAAATAGTCACTATAATAAAGTTTTCTCGAATATCATTCTTCGAGGTACAAAAGTCCAGTACCTCAAAATCTTTTTTAAGCTATTTTCTCTTAATAAAAGTAATTCTGAAGGGATTCAAAGTTGAGTGAGAGCACCTTATACAAAAACTGTCCAATTTGCAATACTAATTTAGTAATTATGGATGGAATTTATACTATTACTTGTAATGGTTGTGAAACAAAGCTAGCTTATGATCTTGAAAATAAAGAATTAGTAAATTTAGGGAAACACGTTAAATTTTCAAAAGGTAAAATATCTCAAGCAACCCCAAGAAAAACACGTGAATACGGGAAAAAGAGAACATATTTCTTATACTTTTTATTCGGTGTTTGGACTTTAGGATTAGGATTTATTATTTACATGTTCAGAAATATAAGAGATTTAGAAAATCATCAATCGGAATACAAAATTGAAATGGGCGCTGAACCAATTCTTTCTGATGGTGAGCTTTTCCCCAATTTCAACAGTATGGTTCGTGATAGATTTTTCTATAGTCCCTGGTATGCTGGAATATTTGGTTTAGTTACCATTGTTTTCGATATTTTATCAGCAGCTACTGCTAAATATTCAATGCTGTATTTTCATCTAAAAAATCAAAGTAAAGATACCGCACCTACAAAATCCCCTCATTCTGGCGTATATCTTACAGGATTAATTCTATTTCTACTCTCATTACCCACTGCTATACCTCTATTGATTTTAAACATAACATACGGGTTCGAAACCTTCTTTTTCCAAAGTATTTTCTTATGGGTTTCAGTTGTAATGTTTGGTGCGGGTTTCATTATCATTGTTATTTGTGGAGCATTGTGGCAAAAAGCCTTCAATGATCATTTGGATGCAATGAAAAAAATTGATCCCAATTAGAATCGCTATTTACTACCCTTTTTGGCTTCTATATCCTTTTTATCCCAAAAAGTCAGTAATTCATTAAACAGCTCTTTTTCTTTAGCTGATAATTTCTTTGGTGTTACAACTCTTACAATAACATGCATATCCCCTTTACCAAAACCTTGGAGGTTCGGAAAACCTTTTCCTCTTAATCTAAAAATAGTGTCACTTTGTGTTCCAGAAGGAATCTTTACTTTAGCTTTTTGTCCTTTCACTAAGGTAGGAACAAGTATAGTGTCACCTAGTGCTGCTTGAGCGAAATTTATTTTTTGTTCGTAGATTACCTCGTTTCTCTCACGATGGAAATATTTGTGTTTCTTCAATTGAATATCAACATACAAATCCCCTTGTGGAGCTCCACGAGGACCTGGTTCGCCTTCACCTGATACTCTAAGACGTTGACCATTATTGATGCCTGCAGGAATTTTTACAGTAATTTTCTTGCTTTTTCCTACCATTCCACGTCCTTTACATTCGGGGCAAGGATGATCAACAATTTCACCTAATCCTTGGCAATTTCTACAGGATGTTTCATTAATCATATATCCAAACGGAGTTCTTTGTTGTATTCGTTCAACTCCTGATCCATTACAGACAGAACATCTTTTAGGGCTTGTTCCTCCTGCCGCTCGAGAACCTTTGCAAACATCACAAACTACATTCTTTTTAACATCAACTTTTTTCTCAATACCTGAGGCAGCTTCTTCAAAGGTTATTGGTATCACAATACGAATACTTCGACCAGATGATTGTCGACGAGATCTTGATGATGTTCTCCCTCCAAAGAAATCACCAAATATACTACTAAAGATATCTCCAAAACCAAAACCAGCAAAAGGATCCCCGCCAGTTCCACCAGCTGTTGCTCCTAAACCTCCCCAACCTAAGCGATCATAAACAGCTCTTTGATCGGGATCACTTAAAATCGAATATGCCTCAGCAACTTCCTTGAAACGAGTTTCTGCATCTTCATCTCCTGGATTTGCATCTGGATGGTTTTTTCGTGCTAATTTTCTGTAGGCTTTCTTAATCTCATCATCAGTGGCATTTCTCTGAATTCCTAAAACATTATACGGATCTTTTTTTGAGCTACTCATTGTGACCACCGTGAAATTAATTCAATCAATTTATCTTATTTTTAAAGTGATTAATTTGTTTGTTTCAAACAAGTATAAATAACTTTCACTTCTCTAAATCTACTTTCTATTTAAACTACTGATTTTTCTTATATTACTAAATTTCTATGTTAGGATAAAATGACTTTGTTCTGTTTTTAATTCTTGCTAAATTTCGCAAAAGTCATATTATCTATCATTTTGAATTAAAAGATTATAGAAATTTTAAAATAATAAATGAAAATTGAGAACACATATCACAGTTGAAACATTAAATCAGGAGAAATGATGCCTTTGGGACAAACAGTTATTGAGAAAATATTTTCAGCTCATTCTAAAGATGAAGTTAAACCTGGTAATATTATTTGGCTAGATTTAGATGTGAGGAGTGCGAGGGATTTTGCAGGTGCAAATGTTGTTTTTAATTTAAAGAAACATTACGGCGATCAAGAAAAATTTGAAGATAAAGAAAAAACAGTTTTTACTTTTGATTGTGTAGTTCCTGCAAATAACTTAGGGTATGCTGAAAATCAACAAATCATTCGGTTTTTTGCTAGAGAAGAAGGTATTAGAGTTTTTGATTCCGAATGGGGAATTGGTTCACATGTTTTAATTGAGGAAGGTTATAGTGTTCCAGGTTCAACAGTTGTAGGCACAGATAGTCATCTCAACATTATGGGAAGTGTTGGCTCTTTTGGTCAAGGTATGGGTGATCAAGATATTGCTTTTGGTATGAAGGCAGGTAAAACTTGGTTTGAAGTACCTCCCACAATGAAAGTCATTATCGAAGGAGAAATAAAAGCTCCATGTTCTGCAAAAGATTTAACCCTAGCAGTAATCAAGAAATTGACTTCAAAAGGTGCTCTTGGCCGAGCTATAGAATTCGAAGGAAAAGCTATCGATAAGCTCTCTTTTGCTGGTAGAATAACATTAGCTTCAATGGTCACAGAAATGGGGGGAATAGTTGGTTTTATTCCACCTAATCAAGAAATTATTGATTATTTTAAGACTAGATCCAGAAGTAAATTTACTCCTTATTATGCTGATGAAGATGCAAAATATGTTGAAGAAGTTGTAATTGATATTAATGATTTGAAACCACTTATTGCCTTACCATTTAAACCTGATAATGTAGTTGAAGTAGAATCTTTAGAAAAAGACAAAATTCATGTGGATTCTGCTTTTCTTGGTAGCTGCACAAATGGTCGTTATGAAGATATGAAAATAGCTGTTGAAATGCTGAAAGGTAAACAAGTTGCTGAACATACTGTTATGAAAATTGTTCCTGCAACAAGAACCGTACTTGGTGATATGATTAAGAATGGTGACCTGCAAACGTTATTCGATGCGAGAGCACTTGTTAGTAATCCAGGTTGTGCGGGATGTGCTTCTGGTCAAATTGGAATGACTGGAAAAGGTGAAGTGCAAGTTTCAACGGGTAACCGGAATTTCAAAGGAAAACAAGGAGCTGGTTTAACTTATCTGTGTAGTCCTGCAACTGCAACTGCTGCGGCCCTTGCCGGTAAGATTATCAGTCCAGAAAATCTTTGATTTGGAGGAGAAAAAATGAAGAAATCTGTAATTCTAAAAGGTAGAGCATTAGTAATAAGAAATGAGAAAACCGAACCTATTGATGATATTGATACTGATATGATTTTTCACAATAAGTATCTCCACATTACTGATATCAATGAAATGGGTCAATATGCATTTGATAATCTTGATGGATGGAAGGATTTTGCTAAGAAAGCAAAGATAGGAGATATTTTAGTATTAGGTGCAAATTTTGGTTCTGGTTCATCGAGGCAACAAGCAGTTGATTGTTTTTCTGCACTTGGAGTTCAAGCACTAATAGCCAAATCATACGGGGCAATTTACAAACGTAATGCAATAAATGCTGGTATGCCAATATTACAAGCTGATGTGATTGATGAGATTAAATTCATCGAAAATAAAGATGAAATTGAAGTTAATCTCGAAACTGGCTTGATAAAAAATCTCACGAAAAATAAAGAACATAAAGCAAAAGGCATGTCAAACGTACAAATTGATATTTATCATTCAGGAAATCTGTTTGAATATGCGAAAAATTTGAAATAGCCTTTCAATAAAATGTCCGCATTAAAAAAAAAGAAATAGTACTAATGATAGATGTTTATTAAATGGAAAAACAAGGTGTTTGAATTTTGTCAGATTTAGAGAAAAAACTACAACTAATAGAAGATCGAATGAAAGAACGTCTTTCTTCTGATAAAGATGCAAAATTATTGCGAACACTTATGGAGACTTTAATCGATATAAGAGAAGCTTTTGAGGAATTCAATCGCTTCTTCAAAATTGACATTAATTTAGAAGAACTTGAAGCTTTCCAACCAAAAGAAATTGAATATTCAGGAGAATGGACAGATTCTTTGGTGAAAATTTGCGAAGTTTTAATAGATCTGTATGATAGAATCGATAAAAAAGATCTTGCAGAAAAATGGCAGAAGAAACTTATAGAATTGAAGGATTATTCCGCCTGATTTCATTTTTTGATATTTTGCTGATTACGTAGAATCTTTATCTTTGTTCTCAGATGAATCTGAGAAAATAACTGCTTTATCGCTTGTCTCTTTTTCTGAGTCAATAATTGTCTTATCTTCATCAGTTTCTTTTTGTTTTCTCACCCAACCAAAATAGAATCCTAAACCGAGAAAAATCAAGGCTGCAACTAAGAGACCTGTTAGCAATCCTGGAGTTTCAACTAACAATTCTTGATCCAAGACATTATAGATGAAAGGTGGCAATGCTGCCATAGCTCCTATCATTAAGTAACTTATAACCGCTGCAAACATTATGAAGAAAGCAATTCCCCATCTATTCATATTAATTTTTAAATCAATTTCATCTTCTGATTTCTTCTCTTCAATTACTGGTTCTTGTGGTGTTTCATCATCCACATTTTCTTCTGTTTCATTTGAAGACATATCTATCAAATCATTTGATTTTTCTAGCTCAAACAAGAATATTTCCTTTATTAAATCTTATATGAATTCTTAGAAAAGATATATTTGTATTTCTTCCAAGAATTAATTACACAAATTACGAGTGTGCAATTGTGATTAAAAAGACCATATTACAGAAAAAGCTAATCAAAGTCATCGAAGATAAATACACAAACTGGGAACAAAAAGCTTCCATGATTGAAAAGCTAATCACAGAAGAAGATAATGGAGAGGAATTATTCAAAGACCTAATTATAACTCATAATAAAGCAAATATTCGCAAAGGAGCAGCTTCAATTCTTGGTTATATGAAGAACTCTGAGATTCCAAAAGAATTAATTTCGAGAATCATAGAAGAGAATGATTGGACAGTAAGATATGCACTCTCAAAGTCTTGTGTAAAACATATGAGAAAAGAAGCTATTGATAGATTACTTTCTGCATTTAATGAACGAGTAAATACCGTGGAGATAGCATCTAAACACAATCTTAAACTAATCTTTGCTGAGGGTCTTGGTTATATGGAGATGAAAGATGCTGAACCAATACTTACTGCTATGCTTCAGGATATCGGTAAAAATAGAGATCCGCAATCAATTGAATTAATCATTCAAATCCTTTATTCTTTAGGTGAAGTGGGAGACAAATCAACAGTGGGGCTATTAATCCATTATTCTGCAAATAATGTCTATATGACTGAAGGAATAAGAAATAGTGCAAAGCACGCAATTGATAAAATAGCAAAAAGATTGAAATTTTCATCTAAAAAAGATTTATTAGAAGCAATCAATAAAGAGTAAAAACTTTATAAAACTCAATAAACAGACTTATTAAGAACTTTAATCTGGTAGAAAAATATCCTCGGAATGTTCGAGGTCATCTATTCCTAAATATTACAATTATACTGAGGGAAATAATTGGCTGTAAACAGTGTTTTACTGAAAGTTCGAATAAAATTATTTACTACAGGAATTTTATTCTTCTTATTGAATTTCTTTCATATAGCAGTAGCAGCTACTTCTAAAATTAGCTTTGAAGATGATAAAGGATTCT
Organism: Candidatus Heimdallarchaeota archaeon; assembly: GCA_030671945.1. Lineage (GTDB taxonomy): Archaea > Asgardarchaeota > Heimdallarchaeia > JABLTI01 > JABLTI01 > JABLTI01. The sequence continues at coordinate 326 of DAOVHJ010000051.1, read as the reverse complement.
TTGAATTTATTGAATTCTTTTCAAGTTTTGAAAGATGGAGGATTTTATTTGCTCTTGGAATATTTATTGTTCAGATTATTTTTTCATATATTGTAATGTTTAGAAAATTTAGAAAAGCTGAGTTAGCACGAATCGATGAAACAGGATTAGTTGGAAATAAAAATGAAAAAATCCTTCAAAATTTAAAAATTAATCCACAAGAAATTTACAAATGGGTTCATGAACAAGCTGAAGCTCACAATATTAAATCTATAAAACGAATCTACTTAACAGATACTAGCATTCCAAATGCAATGACTTTGGATGTAGTTCCTTTGCCTTTTATT
>DAOVHJ010000196.1 GCA_030671945.1 Candidatus Heimdallarchaeota archaeon | reverse complement strand
TTTATGATTTTTCTTTTCAAACTCAGTTAGTTTCTCTGAAGCTTCTGAGAATTTACCTTTATTTTTCAAATTAATTATTTTTTGAAGCTCTTTATTCTTCCCAGCTAACATGAGCATTTCCCCAATTATTTATCTTAAATCTATTAGAACCTAAAAGATACAATTCTTCTTTGTAATGATAAATTTTCTTGAAAAAAAGAAAAGTAAAGAACCATTAGCTGCGAGTAATTTTTATTTCATCTTCTTTTTCTTCTTTAATCTTTTCTTTTAAGAATTCCTCAGTTTCTGATTCAAGAACATCTAACTTGAATTCTCTCTCTACGGAACGTTCTCTACTAGCAAGTTCGGCTTCTAAAAGATACAGGAAAGTTTGTTGTTGATTGCTTTCTTGCGAAAGATGAATGATTGTATCAATCTCATTGCTGAGTTGTTCTAGGTCATTATCAGTTAATTCATCTAATGATCCTGAAGAATCTATATCGAAAGTTGTTATTATGAGATTAAGAATAGACTCCATCAAAGATGAATTCTGGTCTATTTTCTCACTAAAAGAAATAATCAATCGCTCTAGTTCTTTTCTTCCTATTAATGCTATTTCCCCGGGGGTGATTTTTTTCCAGGGAAAACTTGCTTTCGTTGCATCTTTTACTTTTCTAGTAATTTTTTTTTGGGCGGATTTAGTTTTCGGTCTTGTTTCTAGTTTAGCTAATTTTTCTTCTAACTCTTTCATTCTTTGTTTTTTGCGCTCATAATATGCTCTTTGTCTATCAGCATTTGTAGCATGTTTCCTTGGTCGTCCACCTTTGTTCTTTTCTTCGGCCATTATTACCTCACAAGTATTACTGTATTATTGGTACTTAAAAGCGTTTCGTATCGTTACAAAAGATTTATAAGGTTTTGTAACAAAGTATTGTAACAAGACAATGCGGAGGGTTCACAAAAAGTGAAACTAAAAATAAAAATGATCACAGTATTAACAGTAGCAATGTTTCTTGCGAACATCTTAGCATTTGCTACTACACCAGTGAAAGCAACAGATCCCGATCAAATCTTTAAGATTAACATAATTGCAAAAGGCCTAGACCAGGACATTTCTGGAGAAGAGATTTCTGTAGTAACCACTTTTATTTTAGGAAAGATTGAATTCGACAAAATCACCGGAGAACCACTTGGTTCCGTAAACTTCCATATTAAAATCTATGATGAATCACATGAAAAAATCTACTCAATGAAAGGAGCACTCAAAGATGCCGCAGTAATGGTAATTCCAAACTTTTATTGCACTGTACGTGAAGTATACTGGACTAATCTTTGGTTCATTGTAGGTACTGGCAAAATTAAGACTACTAACACAATTATCACAGTTGACTATCGAGGCGAGACAATAACCATGCCCAACACAGAAGGTAAATATATCCCAGCAGCCATTTTTATGGCTATAAGTCCTTATGGCGAATATGTTGGCGGAGTTTGGGAAACCGGAGGATGGGCTAAAGCGGGGATTTATGGAGGTGTCGGTGGAGTATCTTCCTTAATAAAATATTTTGAGAGATAGGCCCTTTAGATCTGAGAGAAACTAATTTAGGGTGTTTTTACACCCTTATTTTTTCTATTTTTTTTGTGCATCTTAATAATTTCTATACTAATACAGAAAGAGTTTAGTCTTAAGACAAAACATTTATAATGTTTCGTAACAGAGTATTGTAATAAGACATAAGAGGAGGAGTATAAAATATGAAATATAGAAAAATTATAACAACAGGAATTTTGGTAGGTTTCGTTATACAAGCACTTGTTGTTATATCATTTATCAACTCAAACGAACTTGGGATTGTTAATTATCCTGAAAATGATCTAAAAGAAAAACTGAGTGATAAATCTAGTATATTTGGAAATTATTTCTTTGAAAATGAAGGGCAATTTGGTGAGAGCCAAATTAGTTTTTACGGCTACATGCCTGGAGGGGCAATCGGTTTTGGTGAGAGCAAGATATTTCTAAAAATTACTGACAGTGAGCAGGTAGTTACTGTCTATTTTGAAAATGCACATGCAGTCAAACCAATAGCCTTAGAACAACAAGAAAGTACTGTGAGTTATTTTATTGGAAACAATGGTGCACATAGCAATATTATGAAGTGTGAAGAAATTGCTTACTACGACTTATGGTCAGGAATTGATCTCTTTTACAAAATCACTAATGAAGGAATCAAATATGAATACCATGTTAACGTTGGAGCAAACGTTCAAGACATTAGAACCAGATATGAAGGGTTAGATTACCAACCAACTATAAAATCTGACAAACTAGTGGTATCTATTGGTGAACATCAAATTATCGATGATGGACTTCGTGTCTTCCAAGAAAACGGGTTAGATATAGATGCTAAATTCATAGCTGAAGAGAGAAGTACATATGGTTTTGATGTTAGCAACTTTGATACAACTCGTAAACTCATAATTGATCCCCTAATCTATTCAACATTTATCGGTGGAAGTGGTTTTGATATAGCTAATGATATGGTTCTTGATAATGTTGGAAACGTCTACATTGTAGGATGTACGTCTTCAGCAGATTTCCCAACCAGTGCTACAGCTTACAACGATACTTTTTATGGCGTTGGAGATGATGTCATTGTTTTGAAATTATCTGCCGATGGATCTACTTTACTCTATTCAACATTCATTGGGGGGAATGGAACTGATTTGGGATATGAAATAGAAATTGATAGTGCTGGCTGTGCTTTTATCACAGGTTGTACGGATTCTTATAATTTCCCAACAGTTAACGCATACGATGACACATACAATGGCAAATACGCAGATTATGGTGATTGTTTTATATTAAAACTCTCTTCAGATGGTTCGTCATTACTCTATTCTACTTTCTTTGGTGGCAGTGGTGATGATCTTGCACGAGGAATAGCAATAGATGCCAATGATAACATAATTTTCACAGGAGAAACATTTTCCCCAGATTTCCCATTGAATAATGCATTTGATGATGAATTTAATGGGGCAGTAGAATGTTTCTTTGCAAAGTTAGCTGCAAATGGCTCAACATTAATTTTCTCAAGCTTTTTAGGCGAAACAGAAGAAGCTGTAACAGAATATGGTCGTGATATTGCCCTCGGAAATGATGGAAGTATCTATTTCCTTGGTGCCGCTAGAACCAATAATATTACAATGACAGATGATACAACCTTTGGTCCTTATAGTGGGGGAACAGATATTACACTTGTTAAATTATCTGCTGATGGATCCCTGCTTTATTCAACGTATATAGGCGGAGATGCTTGGGATCATGGAAGAGCAATAGACATTGACAGTGCGAACAATCTTTACATACTCGGAGACACTTTTAGCCTTGATATTCCACTCATTAATGCATACGACGATGTGTACAATTACATGTGTGATTTATATCTCATGAAACTAAATATGACTGATTCAACACCTGAAGTTCTTTTCTCGACATATTTAGGAGGAGAATACTATGACTATGCAGAAGATCTTTGTATAGACAATGAAGGGAATATTTACATAACAGGACAAACCTATTCTGAAGATTACCCTGTAACAACAAATGCTTTTGACAACGAACTATCAGGTTCAACGGATTCATTCATATCAGTAATTTCATCTGATGGTAGTAGCTTATTATACTCAACCTTCATAGGTGGAAATTCATCTGAGCATGGATTTTGTATAGATATAAACAATAATTCAGAGATTGTTTTAGCTGGAAAAACTAAATCAGACGATTTCTCAACAGAAGCAGCCTACGATGACACCTATTCAGGCAGTACTGATATCTTTGTTCTAAAGATTACAATTGAATTCGAAGTTGTTAGTGCATCCTGGCCTTTCTACTGGGCAATTACTACAATCTTTACTACTAGCATAATTATAGTTTTGTACTCAAAAAGAAAAACCAAAAAGTAAAGTCGCGGGATAAAGTAAGATATTTAGTCGAAGTTTTTCTTCGACTTTTTTTCCTTTTTTTATTTATTTTTGAATTTCTTGTTTTATAAAAATAAATTTAAGTTTTATAAATAATTAATAATTATGCCTTTTATCGTTAATAATGGATTAAAAATAAGCTATACAGTTATTGATGAATGTAATGGAGAATATCTTTTTCTTCATACAGGTTTGAATTCTACAAAAGAAGCTTGGATTGAACTAAGTTATACGGAAGAACTCAAGAAGCATTTCAAAATCATTCTAATCGACCCACGAGGACACGGTGAGAGTGACAAACCAAGGGATTTGAAAAAATACTCCTTCAAATTAATGGCAGATGATGTCATAGCTCTACTTGATCATCTGAAAATCGACAAAGTTCATTTCTTTGGTTATTCTTTAGGAGGACTTGTAGGTTGGCAAATGATACAATATTACCCTGAGAGATTAGTATCCTTTGTTGCAGGTGGTAGTCGAGTAAAATTCCCTCCTGACAGACCTAATGCTTTTCTAAGATTATCATTTTTACAAGAAGGATCCATTGAAAATCCGGATACACCAACACAACCCTATGATATTGAACATCTTTTACCTAAAATCAAGATTTCAGTTCTCACTTTTGTTGGTGATAAAGATACATCTTGTTATCCATTTGTTGTTGAATATTCAAAATTAATTCCAAATTGTAAAACATTTGTTTTGCCTGGATTAAATCATCCTCAAGCGATGATAGAAAAAGAGCAAGTACTCCCAAGAGTTATTGCGTTTCTTAAAGAACACTCATCAACGAAAGAATAAGTTCATTCTCTTTACTTAATTTCCTATATAATGTATTTTTAATACTAGCACTAATCATAAAAGATTGTTATTTGACTTTATACTCCAACCCACAACTTAGAAATGTGATTAAATGTGTTCAAGAATAAGAAAGTAACAAATTCACTTTGGATTCTATCAATTATCCTTTTACTTTCTGCTTTTATTCAAGGAGAACAAGGGGTTTCATTTACAAATTTCGATTCCGGATTTGAGAGTCCTTTAAATCCTGAATACATTGTTTATTGGACTCTTCCTGAAGTTGTCTCTACTGAAAGCTCGCTTAGATCATTACGACCGGCTATTGCTGTTGACTTTTATGATAACGTTCACATTGTCTGGCACGATCTTACTGTTTACAGTGGGTCAGGTGGAGATGAAGACATTTTTTACAAATGTTGGAATGCTACTACTGAATTATGGTCCACCACAGTTGTTTTGTCTGATAGTAGTGGTGGTGCTTCAATTGCTCCAGAAATTGCGACTGATGAACTTGGCAATGTTCATGTTGCTTGGCGTGATGTACCAGGTCTTTTGTCATCAGGCGGGGATGCTGATGTGTTCTATATATTATCGAATATTACTACTGTTTCATGGAGCTCTATCGAGCTT